>JAFSZU010000140.1 GCA_017455585.1 Bacteroidaceae bacterium
GCAGATTCCCACTTTCGCTTTCTCTACGGAACTCGTCTATTTCACAGCCACCTTCCGGCCTCCGATGACATAGATGCCGGAGGGCAGGGATTCCACGGCAGTGGCAGGAGCAGCGCGGCGCACCAGCTGGCCCTTCACGTCATAGATATCTACGAGGGCGTTCTTGGCCTTCAGCGTCTCCAGACTGGTGGCGATGCCGTCCAAGCTGGTGATGTGGCGGATTTCCAGACGGGTGGCAGTGGGAGCCTGCTGTTCCCAGATAACACCGCAGCGGGTGGGCAGGAAGGTCTTGTCGGGTTCGGTGCGGATCAAGATGCTCTGCAGCACATCCACGTCCTGCTTGGCGGGGATGCCAAAGCGACCGTCGCCCTGCAGACTCTGCCAGCTGCTGGTGAAGGTCACGCGGTTGCCCTGGCCGTCGGTCATTGTCACAGGCATGATATCCGTGCTCACCAGTCGGGCGTTGGCCGTGCTGGCGCGCAGGTTCTGCGTCTTCGGCGTGAAAATGAGGTAAGGCACACCTGCCTCAATACCCTCGGCGGTGCAGTCCAGGAAATAGAGGCATAGCGTGCTGCCCTCCTGACGGACAGCGGCCAGACGCTCCACCTGCACATCGGCGGCGGCAGCCTGCAACTGCTCTGCATCCAGCGACATGGGCAGACACAGCGTGTTGTAGCCGGCCAGCAGCGTGCGGTGCATCTGCACCGTCTGAGCAGGCACTTCCAGCTCAGCCAGATTCAGGCGGCTGGCAAAAGTGTAGATATTCTTGACCCGGTTCTGAGCCATTGCATTGCCACAAATCATGGCAGCTGCCATCAAAAGAAGCGTAAATTTCTTCATGTTTCGTATCATTTAAGGGTTATACATTATGCAAATAAATCCATGGAATGGCATGTTTTGCCCCCATTCCGACTGCAATTATACGAATAAAACCGATAACTTGGACGCCTGCGCCCCAACCTTTAACTTTTTTTATCCTTTCAGCTGCCAAAAAGCAACCGCCGAGGCGGCTGCTACATTGAGCGAGTCCACGCCGTGTGACATGGGGATGCGCACCACATAATCCGCAGCGGCAATGGTGGCAGCGGGCAGCCCGTCGCCCTCGGTGCCAAGGATAATAGCAAGCCGTGGTATGGAGGACAGCACGGGATCGTCAATAGCCAGGGAGTCCTCTGTGAGCGCCATGGCCGCTGTGCAGAAACCGAGTTCGCGGAGCCGTTGCTGGTAGTCGGCAGGCTCCACCCACGTCCAGGGCACCAGGAAGACACTGCCCATGGACACGCGGACAGCACGGCGGTTGAGCGGGTCGCAGGAGTTGGTGGTCAGCAGCACCGCATCGATGCCCAGCGCGGCGGCAGACCGGAAGATGGCTCCTATATTGGTGGTATCCGCCACGCCGTCGATCACAGCCAGGCGACGGGCGTGACGGCAGATGTCAGACAGCCGTGGAGGTGCGGGACGGCGCATGGCACAGAGCACACCACGCGTGAGGGTGTAGCCCGTGAGTTGCGCCAGCAAATCGCGCGGACCCGTGTAAACAGGGATGTCTCCGGCACGCCGCAGGATATCTGCGGCATCGCCCCCGATGTGTCGCCGCTCACACAGCAATGCCAGCGGCTGCAGACCCGCATCCAGAGCCACGCGGATAACCTTGGGGCTCTCGCAGATAAACACGCCTTTCTCCAGCTCCAGGCGGTTGCGCAGCTGCGCCTCGGTCAGCGAGGCAAAGAGCGCCACGCCGGGGTCGTTGAGGGAAGTGACTTCTATGGGAGTAAGCATCAGCGGTTGAGGTTTTGGCAACGGAAATGTTTCCGTGTGTTTCAGCCGGTTTCCGTGCCGTCCGTTGTTGAGCGTTGAAACCGATGTGCAAAAGTACATAAAAAAGGTATCATGTGCGGCCACTGCTGCAAAAAAAATTCCATTTTTTGTGCTCCGCCCGATATTTTGTCACCTCAAGCATGGAGAACCGCCAACAATGATGTATCTTTGTACCCAGATAACCCCTCACACACACAAACAGTCACACTATGCAACAACAGAGAATCGTCTTCATCGACTACATCCGCGTCATCGCCTGTTTCCTGGTGATGCTTGTCCACGCCAGCGAGAACTTCTACGGTGCCGACGCCTCCGGGCTGGCCAGTAACATGTCCATACTGCTCAACGAGCAGAACCGCTTCTGGGTGGCATTCTATGACGGCGGGGTCGCGCGCACGTGCGTACCTTTATTTATTGTGGTCTCTGCCTTCCTGCTGGCACCGATGCCCGACGGCACCAGCATGACCGACTTCTACCTCCACCGTGCCCGCAGAATCATCCCGCCCGTGCTGCTCTTCATGGTGATCTACGCCTTCCTGCCCATGGCGTGGGGCGCCATCACCTGGGAACAGTCCATGCAGGACCTGATGACCATCCCTTTCAACTTCACCTCCATGACCGGCCACCTCTGGTTCATCTATCCGCTCCTGAGCCTCTATATCATTATCCCTGTCATATCGCCGTGGCTGCGACAGGCATCGGCGCGCGACGAGCGCATCTTCCTCTGTTTCTGGGGCCTGTCCACCTTCACCCACTACCTGCACCTCTTTGTCGCGTCCGAGCTGTGGGGCGAGTGCTTCTGGAACCGCTACGGAATGCTCTGGTATGTCTCCGGCTTCCTGGGCTATCTTGTCATGGCACATTATATCCGTGTGCATCTGCAGTGGTCACCTCGAACCAAGTTGCGCCTGGGCACCCTCTTCTTCCTCGCCGGAGCCGTCTTCACGGCGTGGGGCTTCTGGCTGAAGGGCGTTCCCGGCCAACCCATCGAGACACCGCAACTGGAGTGGGCGTGGGAGTTCTGCACGCCCAACGTGGCGCTGGCCACCTTCGGCGCCTTCCTCCTGTTCAGCTGCATACGGCAGCGGCAGGCTCCCCGCCTCGTCACCGGCGTGAGCAAGCTCACCTTCGGCATGTATCTGATGCACATGCTCTTCCTGGCACCCATCGCCACGGCTATCACCGCCGGCGACCGTGCCGACCCGCTCCTGCCCGTGTGGGCGGCCATCCCCGTCATTGCCGTCCTCTCCTACATCTGTTGCGCCGTCACCACCAAACTCATATCCCTCATCCCCGGCCACCAATGGCTCATCGGATAAAATGGTTCATTTGACCATGATCTTGCGGCCGTTGCTGATATAGATTCCCCGCGTCGGCATCTGCTTGCTGTTGACCCGGCGGCCCAGGACATCATAGATGCCGCGACGCCCTGGCACGGGCGACTCTTGGCGGAGGCGGGTAATTCCGGTGAAGGCGGAAGGCGGGGTCAGGGGCACAAGCGTCCACTGCCGGTGGGTGGGTGTGGAGTTGTTGTCGGCATATTGCCAGATGTCAACGGTTGTGCCCGCGCTGGACGACGCATTGGCGAGGTCGAGGCCGTGGCTGCGCCCCCGGCTGGCCAGGATCTTGAAATAGGGGTAGTCCACCTCGTCGATATAGAACGCCTGTTCGCTGGTCTCGTTCTTCACGGCCGTGAGCGATGAGCTGTTCGAGGCTCGATGGGCGGTGAGCCTCAGACCGAGCGCGTTCTGGAAGCTGTATGTGCCGTTCCCCTTGTCTGTCAGCCGCCAGCGCTGTGCGTCGCCGTAGTCAATGTCCTCCAGCGTCACCTTGCTGTTCTTTGCGGTCACTGCGCGGGCTGTTTCCTGACGGGGGACGACGAGGTAGTCACAGCCGTCCCGGAGCAAGTCATTGATACCTGCCGGCTCCGAGCGGAGCGGGATGAGGAGCGTCGTGATGCTCTGTGCGGGCACGGCCAGCGTGAGGGTTGTGCTGTCAATCTTCACGCTGCTCAGGGCTGTGGACAGGTTTTCCGTCTCCGACGTTCGATAGGCGTGTATGGTGCTGCGGACAGGCCGCCCGGAAAAGAGCGAGAGGTCAATGACGTGTGCCCCGGCCGACCCCTGGTTCAGTGCCACGAGCACGAGCGTGTCCCGGGCTGCATTGACAGCAGCCAGCGACTGCGGACAGAGCGATGTGACAATGTCATAGCCCCGCTTGATGAACCGCGAGCACTGCTGGCGCACGTAGTAGTTCTTCACCTTCGCGTAGGTCTGGTTGGCAAAGCTGCCCCGGATGGTGCACCACTGGTCGTTGGCCTCCTCCATATACTGCCAGTCAATCCAGGCTTCGGGCTGGATATAGCGCATGTCGTCGATGAGCCGCTGCGCCATGCTCAGGTTGCCGCCGATACCGCTGCCGCCGGAACCTGTCTCGCTCATCCACAAGTCCTTGCCCGTCTGGTGGGCCAGCTGGCAGAAACGGGCACGATCCACGTTGCTACCCGAATAGGTGTGGGTGTTCCACTGCCCGACGAGTTGGTCGGCCCCCGCAGCGATGAATCGCTTGAAGCCATCGACGGCCAGCCCGACGTTGGTCTCGTCGGCCGCAGAAATGACGGTGCTGAGCCCCGACTGGCGCAGGATGGGCTCCAGCACGCGCACGAACTTGATCTGCGAGTCGTAGTCAAAATGGCAGCCCTCTTGCGGCCCGTTGGCATACCAGAAGCCTGTCACCGACTCATTGAAGGGCTCCAGCGTCTTGAACTCTATGCCATATGCCTCTTTATAGTGCTTGCATACGTCCACCAGATAACGGGCAAACTCCTCGTAATACTCAGGCCTGAGATTGTCCTTGCCGCCGTCCACGTTGCCGCTGACGCAGCCGCTGTAGGTCATGTAGTAGGGACAAGAGTTGCTGAACGCCTCGAACACGGCGTCCGGGCGTTTCTCCTTGATCCTGAGCATGATCTTGCGCTGGGCGGCGTCGCGGTCCCAGTGATACGCGTCGTCGGTCGAGTCCTTGAAGCCCTCCATCTCGGCACGCAGCCCCTTGCCGCGCCCCATGTGGTGCAGGTCGCAATGGCGGTTCTCGGGGTCATCGCCGCCACCGATGTTATAGCGGAAATGGCTGTAGTTGAGTCCCGTGGGGCTCACCAGCCAATTGATGATCTCATCAATTTTCTTGTCCGGCCACTTGCCGCACTGCCCAGCCCACCAGCAGAGCGACACGCCCCAGCCGTCAAAACGCTGGCGCACCACCTGTGGCGATACCAAATAGCGCAGTGTGTCGGCGGGCGGTGCCGTCTTCACATTGTTGCTGAAATACCACTGGTGTTTCATGTCCGAGCCGCTCTTGTCCGTATAGACCTTGGAGTGACCGTCGTTGCTGTCGGTGCCCAGGCACTTGCTGTTGGCCTTGCAGCGCAGCTTCACGTAAGGTCCCGTGCCAGCCTCAATCGTCCACTTGGCCGCGTCGGCAGAAGCGTCGTCGATGAACAGAGAGCTCCACTGACCCGACTGTGAGAGGAACTGGCCGTCAGCCTGGATATGATAAATACCCTGTCCCAGCGGGATGAAGGTGAGCTGCTGAGGATTGCTCTTCGAGGGAGCCTCTATCCAGCCGCCGCCGTCGCTGCCCCTCTCCATGTGGTTGCCGCTGCTATGCATCAGGAACAATGTCGTGGGCTCCGTGAAACCCGTCTGAGCGCAGACAAGGGCCGTCCAGCCACACAGCCCGGCGATCACAGCCATCAGCCGTTTCAAATAATCTCTTTTCATGAGTAGTTGACTATATTTAGTGAAGTTTCCATTTGAGGCGGGCGGTGTCGAAGACAGGCCCTTCCTGACAAACACAGAGGTGACCATCCACGGTATTCTCCACGCAACAGAGACAGGCGCCGAGGCCACAAGCCATCAGATTCTCCAGCGAGGCCTCGCAGGGAACGCCCTTCTCGCGGGCCAGCCGGGCCACAGCCGCCATCATAGGCTTGGGCCCGCACGTGCAGATGCGCGTGAACGGGGCGGCGGCAGTGGAGCCGACAGAGGCGGCAGTGGAGCCGACAGAGGCGGCAGCGGAGCCGACAGAGGCGGCAGCGGGGAAAGCCCAGAGACTGTGCTGCGTGAGAAAACCCTTCTCACCGGCGGAGCCGTCCTCGGTGGTCAGATATACCTCGCCGAACTGGCGGAACAAATCCAGCTGCATCAGGTCAGAAGCCGTGCGGCCACCCAGCAGGAAGGTGACACGCCCACCGCGAGCCACCACCTGCTGCCCCATGTAGAGCAACGGGGCCGCGCCCACACCGCCGCCCACCAAGAGATAGCGGGCAGGGGCCGCAGAAACCTCCAGGGCTGCTGAGGCTTCTGAGGCTGCTGAGACCTCTGAGGCTGCTGAGACCTCTGAGAGTTCTGAGACTTCTGAGGCTTCTGGAAGAGTAAAACCTTTGCCCAAGGGCAGCACCACGTTCAGGGTAGCCCCCTCCTGTAACAGCGAGAGGGCGCGCGTCCCCTCGCCCACCACATGCACGAGCAGCCACAGTTCATTGGCCTGGCGATCCACAAAGTTGATACTGATGGGACGGCGCAGGAACGTGGAGGGGGAACCGTCCACGCGCACTTCCACAAACTGCCCCGGCTGCATGGGGGGCAGAGGCCGGGCCGGGTCGGTCAGCTGCAGGAGCACATATCCCGGCCGCGGCTGCGTGGTGCGGCGCAGGACAAGGTCTAGCACATATTTCTTCATACTTCTATATATAATAGGGGCGTTATCTGCGGACAAAGGTATGTCTTTATTCAATAAGTTCCAACTTTTTCCCTCATTTTCTGTTTTTCTGCCTCCTTTTGCAGCAAGAAAAGAACAAGTCTCATGACGAAGATACCGCAGCAGATACCGTGTGTCATGAGTTTTTTGCACTGCGGCAGTGCATTTTCTTGAATATTTTGCACTGCTTTAGTGCAAAATCACTACCTTTGCGCCGCAATGTGCAAGCAAAAACAATAACAGTTGGCTTATGGATACTTCATTGACAGCGTTTATGGAGAGTCAGCTGAAGCAGACAACTTCGGCCTTTCACCGCTATATGTTCGACAAGATCAGTTGGACATCACGCATGTGGGGGCTTTTCGGCCCCCGGGGTGTGGGAAAATCTACGATTGTACTTCAGTACATCAAGGAGAACAGAGCGGCAAGGAAATTGTTCTACGTCAGTGCAGACCACCTATTCTTTTCTTCCCATACGTTGGCAGATACGGCAGATGAGTTTGTGAAAGAAGGTGGTGAGCATCTATTCATAGACGAAATCCACAAATACGACAACTGGTCGAGGGAACTGAAACAGATCTACGATGCATTCCCGGAACTGAAGGTCGGCTTCACGGGGTCATCTGTCCTTGATATCTATAAAGGTCAAGCAGACCTGAGCCGTCGTGCTCCCGTCTTTATGATGCAAGGCCTGTCATTCAGAGAATATCTGCAGCTGTTCCATCAGGTTGAAATTCCCGTCTATACGCTCGATGAAATCTTGGAACAGAAGGCACGAATCGAAGCCATTGGCCACCCCCTGCCCCTCTTTCGGGAATATCTGAGGAAAGGATATTATCCGTTCTCGGGCGAGAGCGACTTTGAGATAAGGCTCCGGCAGGTGGTGAACCAAACGATGGAAGTGGATATTCCGCAATATGCCAATATGAATGCATCTACGGGCCGTAAACTGAAGAAACTGCTGTCCGTCATTGCCAAAAGCGTTCCTTTCAAACCCGTCATGGATTCGCTGGCTACGGTGTTAGGGGTCAGCAGGAATGTACTGCCTGATTATTTCCTCTATATGGAACAGGCGGGAATGATAGGTCAGTTGCGCGATGACACAGGAGGCATCAGAGGAGTTGGAAAAGTGGAAAAGGTGTATCTGGATAACCCGGCCCTTGCATACCTCTTGGGCAGTGATGCGACAGATATGGGGAATATCCGTGAGACGTTCTTCTACAATCAGATGAGAGTGACGGCGGACGTCGTCAGTTCGCGCATGAGCGATTTCGAGATAAATGGCAAGACCTTTGAGGTTGGAGGACGCAAAAAGGGGAAGAAACAAATTGCTGAGGCCCCGGAAGGGTACGTCGTAAAAGACGACATAGAATACGGCTCCGGCAACATCATTCCCCTTTGGGCTTTTGGCTTAACCTATTGAGAGACCTAATCACTAATTAGTCTTTTACCGTTCCAGCCTTGATTTTGGCCGTTTCTGACACAAAATATACTACAGAACACAGGTCATACCATACTTTTCCATAAAAATATTTGGTCATTTCAACAATAGTCCCTACCTTTGCAACGACAGCGTCCGCCACGCTTCCCGTAGAACAGCGCACCAGGGCGGAACTTGTGCTATTTCAAAAAGATATGATTACCGCTATGCCTACATTCAAGAATCTCTATTACAAAATCACACAGTATATCCCTAATACCCGTGCCTGGAAAGTTCGGAAGCGTAAGCAAGCCATGGAAGAGAGTCAAGGAAGTATCATTTTCTCTCCGAACTTTGCATATAACTGAGTCTTATGCGATACATGCTCGACACCAATATCTTTCTCTTTATGGTGGGAGACAGGAAACGACTCTCCCGCCATGTTGAAGATATTATTCTTGATATGGATGATTCGCTGTGTATGAGCATAGAGAGTATCCGTGAAATCATCATTAAACAGCGTGAGAAAGACTTCGAGGGCAGGCGATGGCCATCTGCCGATTCGCTGATACGTGATGTCAGTGATTCTTTTGGTATCGATATTCTCCCTACAGACTTGAACGTGATGCGCACCTTGTTCTCGCTGCGCATCAATACTTTTCAGGATCACAGAGACCCCTTTGACCATTTGATTATCTCTCATGCAATGACTTGTAAGATGCCCCTCATCTCTGCCGACCACAAATTTCCTTTCTATCGGCAACAAGGGCTGATATTGGTGGAGAATTGATTATGTGTTTTTTGTTCCTGTTTAAGGAACTGAGGAGCCAAAGGAGATGCAGATAACCTCATTCCACTCATACCATAACCCACTTCTAATTTGGAATCCCTGCCCACTGACCATGATGGTCAGCAGACAGGGA
>JAFSZU010000141.1 GCA_017455585.1 Bacteroidaceae bacterium
CCATCTCTTGGTTTTGCTCAGAGGACGTGTTTCCATGATGAGAACGGTGTCACCCTTGTGGCAGTCGTTCTGCTCGTCATGAGCATGGTACTTCTTCGTCTTCGAGACGAACTTACCATAAATCGGGTGTCTCTCCTTATACTTGGCAGCCACTACAATGGTCTTATCCATCTTGTCGCTGATGACAACACCGGTTCTTGTCTTTCTTAAGTTTCTAACTTCCATGTTTAAAGACCATTAGTATTAAGCATTCTTTTTCTCCGTCAGAATCGTCATCATACGGGCGATGTCACGACGTGCCTTCTTGATCTCGGAAGGATTCTCCAGGGGGGAGACGGCATGGTTGAGCAACATCTGGTTGTACTGTGCCTTTGCCGTATCAATTTTCTCACTGAGCTCCTCGACGGTGAGGGCTCTAACTTCTGCACTCTTCATAATCAAGCATTTTTGTCGTAATCTCGTCTGACGACGAACTTGGTTGTAACGGGAAGCTTCTGAGCGGCCAGGCGCAGGGCTTCTTTAGCTGTCTCATAGGGTACACCTTCTACCTCGAAGATGATGCGTCCGGGCGTGATGGGAAAGACGTAACCCACGGGGTCACCCTTACCTTTACCCATTCGGACGTCTGCCGGCTTCTTGGTGATGGGTTTGTCCGGGAAGATACGGATCCACACCTGACCTTCACGCTGCATGTAACGTGTGACGGCCACACGGGCGGCCTCAATCTGGCGGCCGGTAATCCAGTGCGTGTCGAGGCTCTTGATGCCAAAGGATCCGAAAGCGAGCTGGTTGCCGCGCTGGGCGTTACCCTTGCAACGTCCTTTTTGCGGTCTTCTGTATTTTGTTCTTTTCGGCTGTAACATAACTTACGTTCTTTTGGGTAGTTTAACGATTGTTGTTGCGAGCGCCACGACGGGGACCACGACGACCGCCACGGTCATTACCTCCGAAGCGACCGGTCTCCTTCTGCTGCGTGAAGTTGGGAGCCAGGTCCTTCTTGCCATAGACCTCACCACGGCAGATCCACACCTTGATGCCGAGCAGTCCCACCTTGGTGAGAGCCTCGGTCTGGCAGTAGTCGATATCTGCGCGGAAGGTGTGCAGCGGCGTGCGGCCTTCCTTGAACATCTCGCTACGTGCGATTTCGGCGCCGTTGAGACGACCGGAGATGAGCACCTTGATGCCTTCGGCACCGGCACGCATGGCGTTGGCGATGGCCATCTTGATGGCTCGGCGGTAGGCGATCTTACCCTCCACCTGCTTGGCGATGTTGGCACCCACGATGTTGGCATCGAGGTCCGGCTTCTTGATTTCGAAGATATTGATCTGGATATCCTTGTCGGTAATCTTCTTGAGTTCCTTCTTCAGGGCATCGACTTTCTCGCCACCTTTACCAATGATCAGACCCGGACGTGACGTGCACACGGTGATGGTCACGAGCTTCAAAGTACGTTCGATGACAATGCGGGAGATGCTGGCATCGCCCAGACGAACCATGAGGTACTTGCGAATCTTGCTGTCCTCGAGGATGGAATCGCCGAAGTCCTTGCCACCATACCAATTTGAATCCCAACCGCGGACGATGCCGAGACGGTTGCTGATAGGATTAACTTTCTGTCCCATACTTTCTAGAGATTAATCATTAGTTTTAGTGTCAACGAACAATGTAACGTGGTTGCTACGCTTGCGGATGCGGTAGCCGCGGCCCTGGGGTGCCGGGCGCATGCGCTTGAGGGTAGCCCCCTCATCAACAAATACTCTCGAAACGATCAGTTCGCCATCCTCGGCCTTGCGATCGTTCTTCTGTTCCCAGTTGGCAATGGCTGAACGCAGGAGTTTCTCCACGTCGGCAGCTGCGGCCTTCTTGTTGAAGTGCAGGGTAGCCAGGGCGCGATTCACCTCCATGCCGCGAATCAGATCAACCACATAACGCATCTTTCGCGGGGAGGAAGGTACACCCTTAGCCTTTGCAAAGTACTGGGTCTTCAGTGCAGCCTTTCTTGCTTCAGCTGCCAGTCTTTTTCTTTTTCCCATTATATTATTTACTCTAATTGTTCTGGTTTAAAAGGGAGGTCCTGCTTACTTCTTCTTCTGCCCGGCATGGCCGCCGAACTTGCGTGTGGGAGCGAACTCACCGAGCTTGTGTCCGACCATGTTCTCAGTGACATACACAGGAATGAACTTGTTTCCGTTGTGCACGGCAATCGTGTGACCGACGAAGTCGGGGCTGATCATTGAAGCGCGAGCCCAAGTCTTCACGACGTTCTTCTTGCCGCTCTCGTTCATGGCGAGAACCTTCTTTTCAAGGCTTACTGCGATGTATGGACCTTTCTTAAGTGAACGACTCATAATTGTTTCTTACTGGTTAACTGTGATTACTTCTTATTGGCTCTTTCAATGATGTACTTGCTGGACTGTTTCTTCGGAGCGCGAGTCTTGAGGCCCTTAGCATAGAGGCCCTTGCGTGAACGGGGATGTCCACCGCTCTGTCGTCCTTCACCACCGCCCATCGGGTGATCGTGCGGGTTCATGACCACACCACGGTTGTGGGGGCGGCGTCCGAGCCAGCGGCTGCGTCCGGCCTTGCCGGAAGCTTCGAGTGCATGGTCGCTGTTACCCACGCTGCCGACGGTAGCCTTGCAAGCGCTGAGGATCTTACGTGTTTCTCCGGAGGGGAGTTTGATGACGCAATAACGTCCCTCGCGGGATGTCAATTGAGCAAAGTTACCAGCGGAACGCACCAGCAGTGCGCCCTGTCCGGGACGGAGCTCGATGTTGTGGATCACCGTACCGACGGGGATGTCCTGCAGGGGAAGTGCGTTACCTACTTCGGGAGCAGCCTCGGGGCCAGACATCAGCGTCTGACCGACCTGGAGGCCGTTAGGAGCAATAATATAACGCTTCTCACCGTCAGCGTAGAAGAGGAGTGCGATGCGTGCGGAACGGTTGGGATCGTACTCAATAGTCTTCACGACTGCGGGAACACCATCTTTCTCTCTCTTGAAGTCGATGAAACGATACTTCTGCTTGTGGCCTCCGCCCATATAACGGACGGTCATCTTGCCGACATTGTTACGGCCGCCTGTGGAGCGCTTGCCGTAGGTGAGAGACTTCTCAGGTACAGATGCAGTAATCTCTTCGAAGGTACCTATAATTTTGTGTCTTTGGCCCGGTGTAGTGGGCTTTAATTTACGTACTGCCATCTTTATGATTAAATGTTACTGTAGAAATCGATTGTCTCGCCCTCCTTGAGTGTGACGATAGCCTTCTTGAAGGCGTTGGTGCGTCCGCGAACCAGACCGGCCTTGGTGTAGCGGGTCTTGTTCTTGCCGGCATAGCGGCAGGTGTTCACGTCGAGGACGGTCACGTTGTAGAGAGCCTCTACTTCTTTCTTGATTTCGATCTTGTTAGCCTCAGGACGCACGATGAAGCCGAACTTGTTCAGCTTCTCCGTGATTTTCGTCATCTTCTCAGTGACGAGGGGTTTAATGATATATCCCATAGTTGTCTTGCGCTTTACTTGTTAAGATTTTGTTCGACAACATTCAGTGCGCCCTCTGCCAGCACAAGTACGTCTGCGTCAAGCACCTTGTAGGTGTTCAGCGCAGAAGCGGCCATGACTTGGACGCGCTCAAGGTTACGAGCGGACAAATATACGGCTTTATCTGCACCTGGCAAAACGAGGAGGGTTTTCCTGTCGTCAACTTTAAGATTTTTTAAGACTTCAACCATACTTTTGGTCTTCGGAGCGTCAAAAGTGAAGTCTTCCACGACCACGATGGCGTTCTCCTGTGCCTTATAGGCGAGAGCGCTCTTGCGGGCAAGCAGACGCACTTTTTTGTTAAGCTTGAAGCCATAGTCGCGTGGCTGGGGGCCGAAGACGCGGCCACCACCGACGAGCACGGGTGAGTTGATGTCACCGCGACGTGCACCACCACCACCTTTCTGGCGGCCGAGCTTGCGGGTAGAACCGCTGACCTCGGAACGCTCCTTGGCCTTGGCAGTACCCTGACGCTGGTTGGCGAGGAAGAGGCGGACATCGAGATAAATAGCATGGTCATTGGGCTCAACGCCGAAGACTGCATCATTCAGGACCACCTTGCGACCGGTGTCCTGGCCCTTGATATTCAATACACTGACTTCCATCTTTACTTAATAACGCTAACGATTGAACCTTTGAAGCCCGGAATGCTGCCCTTGATGAGGAGCAGGTTGTGCTCGGGAATCACCTTTAATACTTGCAGGTTGTGGGTTGTGACACGTGCACTGCCCATCTGACCGCCCATGCGCAGGCCCTTGAAGACCTTGGCGGGATAGGAGCAGGCACCGATGGAACCCGGCTTGCGGGCGCGGTCGTCCTGACCGTGTGTGGTCTGGCCTACGCCGCCGAAGCCGTGACGCTTCACGACACCCTGGAAACCCTTACCTTTGCTTGTGCCGATGACATCCACGAAAGCGGCATCAGCAAAGATGTCAACTGTGATGGTCTCTCCGAGGTTGACGCCCTCGAAGCCTGTGAACTCGGCCAAGTGTCTCTTGGGGGTAGTACCGCTCTTGGCGAAGTGTCCGAGCATGGGCTTGGTGGTGTTCTTCTCCTTAGCCTCCTCGAAGCCGAGCTGCACGGCTGCATAGCCGTCCTTCTCAACGCTCTTCACCTGGGTTACTACGCAAGGACCTAATTCGATAACAGTGCACGGCACATTCTTGCCGTCGGCACTGAAAACGGAAGTCATTCCGATTTTCTTTCCTAATAATCCTGGCATTTCTGAATTTAATGATTTAATTTGTTTTGTATAGATACTATAGAAGCTATAGATGCTATAGTAAAAATGATTAGACCTTAATCTCCACTTCCACGCCGCTGGGGAGTTCGAGCTTCATCAGTGCATCCACGGTCTGAGCGGTGCTGCTGTAGATGTCGATGAGACGCTTGTAGTTGCTGAGCTGGAACTGCTCGCGGGCCTTCTTGTTGACGAAGGTGGAACGGTTGACGGTGAAGATGCGCTTGTGTGTGGGGAGTGGGATGGGACCGCTCACGATGGCACCGGTAGCCTTCACAGTCTTGACAATCTTCTCGGCGGACTTATCGACGAGGTTGTGGTCGTAGGACTTCAGTTTGATTCTGATTTTCTGACTCATGATGTTGATTTACGATTTAACGATTTACGATTTGTTTCTTTCAAGGTGGTTGGGCAGCCAAAGAGTCATTTGCTCGGCAGCCCCCCCCTGCCTTTTCACTCTTTCACTTAGACCAAATCCACACGTCCGTGTGCTTCCTCGAGCACAGCCTTGGCGATGCTGCTGGAGACAGGGGCGTGCTGGTCATCGGTCATGCTGCTGGTGGCACGTCCGGAGGTGATGGTACGCAGTGCGGTGACATAGCCGAACATCTCGCCGAGCGGCACCATGGCCTTGACGATGCGAGCACCGCTGCGGCTGGTGTCCATGCCCTCGACCTGTCCGCGGCGCTTGTTGAGGTCGCCGATGACGTCGCCCATGTTCTCCTCGGGTGTCACCACCTCGAGTTTCATGATGGGCTCCATCAGCACTGGTTTGGCCTTGGCGCAAGCGTTGCGATAAGCCTGGATGGCACAGATCTCGAAGGAGAGCTGGTCGGAATCCACAGGATGGAACGAGCCGTCGAGCAGCTCCACCTTCATGCGGTCCATGGGGAATCCGCCGAGGATGCCATTTTTCATGGCGCTCTCGAAGCCCTTCTGCACGGCGGGGATGAACTCCTTGGGGATGTTACCGCCGGTCACGCTGTTGACGAACTGGAGTCCGTTGCCCTCGAAGTCATCGTCTGCAGGACCCACGTTGACAATGATGTCGGCGAACTTGCCGCGTCCACCTGTCTGCTTCTTGTAGGTCTCGCGCAGATTGACGGTACGGGTGATGGCTTCCTTGTAGTTCACCTGGGGCTTACCCTGGTTGCACTCCACCTTGAACTCGCGCTTCAGACGGTCGATGATGATGTCGAGGTGCAACTCACCCATACCACTGATGATGGTCTGTCCGCTCTGCTCGTCGGTGCGGACGGTGAAGGTGGGGTCTTCCTCGGCCAGTTTTGCCAGGCCGTTGGAGAGCTTGTCCAGGTCCTTCTGCGTCTTGGGTTCCACGGCGATACCGATGACGGGGTCGGGGAACTCCATGCTCTCGAGCACGATGGGTGCATCCTCGTCACAGAGCGTGTCGCCCGTGCGGATGTCCTTGAAGCCCACACCGGCACCGATGTCACCGGCGCTGATGCACTCCACGGGGTTCTGGTGGTTGCTGTGCATCTGGAACAGACGGCTGACGCGCTCCTTCTTGCCCGAACGGGGATTATAGATGTAGGAGCCGGCCTCCACCTTGCCGGAATAGACACGGATGAAGGTCAGACGGCCCACATACGGATCCGTGGCAATCTTGAAGGCGAGAGCGCTGGTCTTCTCATCCTCATCGGGTTTGCGGTCTTCCTCGTCGCCGCTGTCGGGGTTGGTTCCCACGACATTCGGCGTGTCCAGGGGGCTGGGCAGAAAGGCGCAGACATAGTCCAGCAGCGTCTGCACGCCCTTGTTCTTGAACGATGAGCCGCACAGCATGGGGGTGATGCTCATGCTGACGGTGGCAGCACGCAGGGCAGCTAGGATTTCCTCCTCGGTGATGGTGCTGGGATCGTCGAAGAACTTCTCCATGAGAGCCTCGTCATACTCGGCAGCGGTCTCTACCATCTTGTCACGCCACTCCTGGGCCTCGTCAACGAGGTCGGCAGGAATCTCCTCAATGCTGTACTCGGCACCCATGGTCTCGTCGTGCCAGAGGATGGCCTTCATGCGGATGAGGTCAACCACACCCTTGAAGTTCTCCTCGGCACCGATGGGGATGACGACGGGCACTGCGTTGGCCCCCAGCACATCCTTCATCTGGCGGACGACCTCATAGAAGTCGGCTCCGCTGCGGTCCATCTTGTTGACGTAGCCGATGCGTGGCACGTTGTACTTGTCGGCCTGACGCCACACGGTCTCGGACTGCGGCTCCACGCCACCGACGGCGCAGTAGGCAGCCACGGCCCCGTCCAGCACACGCAGCGAGCGCTCCACCTCAGCGGTGAAGTCCACGTGCCCCGGAGTGTCTATCAGGTTGATTTTGTACTTGTTATTGTTCCAGTTCCAGAACGTGGTTGTGGCAGCAGAAGTGATGGTGATGCCGC
>JAFSZU010000015.1 GCA_017455585.1 Bacteroidaceae bacterium
ATCTCGTAGCCCCAGAAGCCGTCGAGGTTCAGGCGGCCGCGCTTGGCCATGATGTCCTCCTCCTTATACTCCCATTTCCCATCGCTATAGACCGTCCATGACTTGTGGCCGCTCTTGACGTGCAGCCTGATCTCGCCGTCATACTGTTCCTCATCGCTGACATAGACACCGTCGATGAAGAGACCCTCGTAGCGGCGGTTGCCATGGCGACGGTCACCCACCAGCACGCCCTGGCCATCTGGCCGACTGTTCTTCACCTCACCGTCATAGACCCACTCCCGATAGTTATATTCGATGTGGCCGTCCTTCCACACGTTGGTCTCCAGCTCGCCCTCGAGCCCTGTTGGGTCGGGCAGCGTCACCTGGGTGGCAGCACGGACGTCGCGCCGCCACTCCTGAGCGTCTTTCAACTCGCCCTTCACCCAGTGCTCTTTGCGAGACATGCCAGTCTTGGCACAATAGACTTCGACATAACCGTCGTAGGGCTTGAAGTCGCGCACGTCGTCGCCATAGTGATCAAGGATATCACCATTGGGCAGGTGGACGGTGACGTGGGTAGATGGCTCATAAATGTATTTGTCATATTGGTTAGCCGTGTACTTTCCGCCCTGTTGCTCAATGCGATAAACCTTGTCGCCATCGCGGAGGGTCAAGCGTAGTGTGGTGCAGCCCTCCTGGCTCGTCTCGTCAATCTCGAAATCCACCACCTCATACTGGAACAGCTCGTCAGGACCGGAATAGCGCACGATGCGGTCACCGGCGTACCACTCCTCGACCCAGGGTTTCTGCCAGGTTGCTTCTGGCAGAAACAGTTCAAAGCCGTAACGCTTGCCACCGTGCAAGAACATGGCGATGGAATCGGGCGTGTCAAACGAAGGATAGTCTGGGTGCAAAACGGGACGATGGATGCGGAACACGCCGTGCAGCCCCCACCACTGCGGCTCGCGGTCCTTGGACGTGTGAATCCATGCGTGCTCAATCCATGAGCCGTCAGCGAAGTCGTAACGACCCTCGGCAGCGTAGGCTGGTCCGCCGATGCTGGCATAGCTCAGGTGGAAGGTACCCTTGAAATGGTCGCCATTGGGATACCATACATCGCCGTCACCGATGGGGCCTGCCAGCTTCTGCATGATGGTGTCGGCAAACTGCCAGCCACCCTTATAGATGAGTTCCGTGCCGAGGAGCTTCACGCAGTAGCAGTTGCGACTATAGACGCCCATTCCCACTTCGTGCGAGGTGCTGTCAATCTCCACCTCTTCACCCTGACGGATGGTGAATGTCTTGCCGCGCAGCTCCAGCGTGAGCTGATGACCGTCGTATGCCGTGACGACGGGGTCGCTGCACTTGAACTTGGGCAGCGGCTGGCCCACCTTGATGTCCTCCTCATCAACCTCATAGTGCTCAAGGGGGACGCTTGTTACCGTGGCTCCACGATCGACATGACTGTTATAGACGTTGATGTAACATACTGTTGCCATAGGACTTTACTATTTGACGATTTATGAGTTTTATATAAACCACAGATTACACGGATTTAACGGATTCATCTTCTGCTACCTTCACAAATCTGTGAAATATAAATTTCAATTACACCGATTAGAGTCTTCAAAGAATCCGTTTAATCTGTGCAATCTGTGGTTATTCAAAAACGAATTCTGAGTGGTTACTTATTACTTTTTGACGATCTCAGTCAAATATCACGTGTGGGTTGAGTTCGTGGGGCGACTGCCAGCGGATGCCGCGCTCGGCGAGAACCTGGCGCAGCGTGCTCCAGTAGGCGAAGCAGAAGCCCATGCCGCGCGGCACGTCACCCAGGCGGCGGTCGCACTCCTCCTCCACCTCGTCATAGTAGGCCTCCCACAGGGAACTGCGCTCAATGGGGTCGAACTTCAGATGTCGCTGATAGCGTTCTATGAACTCGTCCGTTCCCACGTGCTCCGTGTCGATATAATCCTCCAAGCGCCGGATGCCATCCAGCACCTCTTCTTCGGTGGGGAATCTGTCGGGGTCTTGCTCGTCGGACTGCCGCACCAGCTCCAGCTTGTAGCGCATGATGCTGAGAACCAGACGTGGCACATCATACTCCGGCAGCTGCGCAATAACGGCCTCACAGGCCAGTGCCTTGCCCATCGGAGTTTCCTCCGGGTCGTCGATGTCCCGCAGCAGCTCTATACACTCCTTGGCCAGCGGGATGTTCTTCCACATCCGCATCTCCTGTGAATTCTCACGCATCTTGTTCACGTTGGCCACAAGACGCTCTATTCTTTCCTTGTTATTCATACCATAATTTTTATATTAACCACAGATTACACGGATTAAACGGATTCATTTTCTGCTGTCTTTTTAAATCTGTGAAATATAAAATTCAATTACACCGATTAGAGTCTGAAGAGAATCTGTATAATCTGTGCAATCTGTGGTTATTCATAAATGAGTGGCTACTCTCACGCCCACGCATCATAACGGCCGTCATCCTCCTCTTCTGCTTTCTCCTCTTCAGCAGCCAGTTGCGTGAACTTCGGTTGCCAGTAGGTCTCCAGTTCCTTCTTGTGGCGCAGCAGAAATGCCTCGTCGTTGCAGCCTTTCAAGCCGCGGAGAGCATCCTCGTCGTCGGGAAGGTAGCGGGCGGCGCGCAGCCACAGCTCATAACGCTCGGTACGGCTCATCTGCTCAGGCCACTCCTCATCGGTGTGCAGCATGGCGATGCGCTCTATACTGTTCACCTCGCCCAGACGAGCACCACGCTTCAGGTACTCGGCAGCCTTCAGTTCGTACTCAGGGAACCCCAGTGTGCCGCAATAGTAATTCGCCCAGAGATAGTAGGCGCACAGGCCGCTACCCATCGCCAAGCCCTTCTCCAACTGAGTGACCAACTTCTCATGGAGCTGCCGCTGCTCATCGGCTGTCAACTCCTGAAAGACCTCCTCCAGCATATCGGCCTGATGGATGCAGCAGGAGGCACTGCCCTTGCCGATGCCCTCCTCCATGATACTGTCATAGAGAGCCATGTTGCCGCGCTCCTTGTAAATGGCAGCCAAGTCGGCGTAACATTCCAGCTCGCCACGTCGGATGGCCTCTTCATACTGGCCTATGGCATCGTCCTTGCGGTCCGTCTGCTCGTAGGCGTAGGCCAGAAGGACGTGCCAGAAGGGATCGGCATCCGCGTCGGTGTTCAGCCGTTGCTCAATTTCTGTGGCCACGGCCTCCGGCTCTGCCTCGCAGAACAGACCGAAGATGCGGAAGCGCGCCAACTGCTGTGCAGCCCGCTCACTGCCGCGTTGGAGGGCCGCCTGCAGCAGTTTGTTGCTCTGTTCGATGTCCATCGCGTTCTCCCTGGTATCTCCATATCGCCACATGAGCGCGTAGGCGGCCAAGGCATCGGGGACATGACTCATTGACTCGCGGAACAGCTCTTCGGCCTCGCTCATCGATGTGTCGGAGGGTGCCATGTAGTACAGCCAGCGGCCCAGTGCATACTGTGCATAGACATCGCCCGCAGAAGCCTCCTTGCGCAACAGTTGCACGTCAGCCTCCGTGAGCCGCATGAAACGCGCTTTCACACGAAAGCGGCGCAGGAATGCCTCGTCGTGGGTAATCGTCAAGGTAGGCAGCATGACCGGCTTAGGCTCCACGTACTTCACACCGAGGAAGAGCCAGAAGGTGGTGTAGCTCATGCCGCCCTCCCCCAGCTTGACCCAGGGGTCACCCGGACGGATGGTGATCTCGCGCACACCATAACGCACCGTCAGCGACTCCTCGTCGAAAGCTTTCACCATGACGGTGGCAAAGAGTTGCCCCCACTCACCGCTCATCGGCAGGCGTGACTTTGACAGCGGTTGGCCCACCACGACGGGGTATTGCGGATGGGGATTGTCGGCCGTGGGCCGCTCGAACTCGATGCAGTGCGACTCCTCGTGGCGGTCGGCGCGCCAGTCGATGTTCAGCACCGC
>JAFSZU010000142.1 GCA_017455585.1 Bacteroidaceae bacterium
CTCACCTACAAGTATGACGAGGATGTATGGGGACATGACCGTGCCTTTTTCGCTGAGGAAACCCTCTACTATCCCTTTGCCGACTGTGAGGACCGCAGTATCCTCTTCTCGCGTCTCGTGCGTGACCTCCTGGGGCTGAAGGTCGTCCTTGTCTATTACCCCGGACACCTCGCCACAGCCGTGCATTTCACCACTGACGTGAAGGGAGATTACCTCACCCACAACGGCGAACGCTACACCATCTGCGACCCCACCTACATGGGGGCATCTGCCGGCAGAACCATGTCCGGCATGGACAACAGCAGCGCCCAGGCCATACTGCTCAAGTAAGGTATAAAGCAGCGCCCAGGCCATACTGCTCAAGTAAGGTATAAAGGAAATACCTTGAGCGTTATTTGAGGTGATATTTGTTCCCTGCCAGCTTCTTGATGATGCCTTGCATCTCCATGGTCAAGAGCAGAGGCGTGAGCTTTGCCACCGGCATGGCAGTTTTGGCAATGAGGTCGGAAAGGGAGCAGTCGCCACCCGCTGACTGCAGGGCGGCTATGATGATGGCAGACTCAGAAGACCCACCCCCTTGCCCCTCCCTGGTAGGAAGAGGCAAGGGGGTGGGTCTTAGATCCAGTGTTCCCTGTCCGTCGGGCTGTTGCAGTGGTTCCCATCCGAGGTCATTGATAAGGTCCTGTGCGCAGGTGATGAGGTGTGCGGCGTTGCGGCGGATGAGTTGGTTGCACCCTGCCGACGCAGCATCCGTTGTGCGCCCGGGGAAGGCCATGACCTCGCGGCTGTAGTCCTGCGCCATCTCGGCCGTAATGAGCGAGCCGCCTTTGGCCGCGCTCTCCACCACCACGACGGCATCTGCCAGCCCCGCCACGATGCGGTTTCGCTGCACGAAGTTCACCTTGTCAATGTGTGCGGCGTGCATATATTCTGTGAGCAGTGCGCCCTGCTTCAGCATCTCGATGGCTGTGTTGCGGTGCAGGGGCGGATAGATGGTGTCCAGCCCGTGTGCCAGCACGGCGGCAGTGGTCAGGTGGTTATCCAGTGCCGCACGGTGAGCGGCGATGTCGATGCCATAAGCCAGACCGCTGATGACAAGCACGTCGGGCCGCAGGCGCGCCAGGTCTGCGGCGAGTCTCTGGCACAGGTCGCGGCCGCGCTCTGTGCAGCGTCGGGTGCCCACGACACTGATGACATGGCGGGCGTTCAAGTTGGCGGGGCCCAGCTGGTAGAGGACGACCGGGGCATCTGCACACTGCCGGAGGCGGCGCGGATAGCCCTCCTCATCGTGGATGGCGAGGATGCGGATGCGGTGGTCACGGGCATAGCGCAGTTCCTCTTCACAACGAGGCAGCTGCGCATCCATATCGGCCAGAATGTCTGCGGCGCGGGGCGAGAAATGCTGCATCATGTGCCCCAGGTCGCGGCGGTTTTCATAGACGGCCGTGGCGCTGCCCACCTCGTCCAGCAGCGTCCGCTGGTTGGCAGGGGTGAACGCTTGCAGCCGCGTCAATGCCATGGTGTAGAGTAGCTCTTTGTCTGTCATAACAATGCGTCCAATTCCGGTACCCCCATGACCAATTTGCCGTTGACAACACAGGCGATATCCACCGTGGCACGCAGTGACAGCTGGTGGTCGGGCAGACGGTAGATATCCTGATGGAAGACATAGCGAGGCCCCTCTTTTGTGACATTGAGACATGAGAGGAACTCGTCGCCGCTGCGCAGCGGTGTCTTGAATGACATGGTGATGCGCGCCACCACGGCATCGATGCCGCGCTGGTGCAGGTCTGCGAAGCTGATGCCTTGTTCCAGGATGAACTCGTGGCGTGTGTGCTCGGTGTAGTGCTGGTAGTTGGCATTGTTGACAATGCCCTGCAGGTCACATTCATAGTCGCGCACCTTCATGCGCAGGGAGTAGCGGTATTCCATTTTTTTTGTATTACTTGCCACAGATTACACAGATTATACAGATTATACATTCAATGGTTATGGATTTCTATCTATTATTTCACGGATTTCAGAGCAGCATGCTACACTGGGGCTGAATGTCTTTTGCCTCATTCCGCTCGGAAATCTGTGCAATGTAGAATACAATTGATGGCTGCAAGCGGAAGAGAATCCGTGTAATCTGTGTAATCTGTGGTGAAAACAGAACATGAGGAGTTGAGGATAATTGTGAATTATGAATCGCACTTCAGGTATTCGTAGCCGAAGCGGCAGCGGAGGCAGTCGCGGCGGTCACAGTATTCGCGTTTGAGCTGGATGAGTGCCTGGCTGTCGGCGGCGGTGGCCACGTTCACGCCGCACTGCCGCCACTGGCGGATGATATAGTTCTCCTCGGGGCGCAATGCCTCCAGGAGCACGGTGGCGCGCTCCTGCAATGCCTCGTCGCCCAGGGCGGTGCCGCGGGCGAAGAGCATGGGGCAGACAGTGTTGATGATGATGAGGTCTCGGCTGGCGGCGGAGAGCGTCTTGCGTGACGGCTTGGCGGGGAGGCCGAAGAGGTAGTGGTCCTGCCAATAGCCGGTGGCCTCGGTGGCCAGTGCGGCGTGCAGCTGCTCGCGGGTGCGTGCTTCCATGAGTGCCGAGAAGCTGGCGGTGCCGCGCCCGTAGAGGTGCGCCAGCTGGACGATGCGCAGATGGGGGAAGTTCTGCGGCCGCAGCCGCAGGTATCGCCAGAGCGTGTGGTGCATGGGTTCTGGCAACTGGAACTTGTGTTGCAGGTAGGCCCATTCCTGCTGCAATCGCAGGAACTCCGTGTCCGTGGCAGCGGCCTCTCGGGCCGTGGGTGGCACGGCTTCCAGCGTGAGCAACCCCGCCGTCCCAAGGAAGAGGGCTTGGAGCTGGAAAGTGTCGTCGCGGTGCTTGGCGGCAGCATGCAGCGGCAGATGGCGCGCCCATGTCTCGAAGGCATCGCCGTTGAGGCCGAACCCGAAGTTGCGCGCCAGCGCGATGAATAGCGTCCGCTCCCAGTCGCCATCCACGGCGTGCAGCCACCCCATGCAGCGGTCGGCGCGCTGCTGCAGCCGTTCGCACAGCAAGGCAGACATCCACGAGTGAACCATCAAGGCTGAAAGACGGGGAATAATGCGCCAGCAACGGGGATAGTCATCGGTGGTGCACAGTTCGGCATAGTGCTGGCGCACCTGCTCGGGGATGGGCACCACCAACTGGGGAGGCTGCTTGCCGTCGGCGGTGGTGACAGCGGCATCGGCCACCTCCACCACGTGCAGGATGACACTGTTGTAGGCGGCATCGGCCTGGTGGCCGTGTCTGTCCCAGTCGCTGGCGCGCAGGTGAATCTCCACGTTGCCCACCCACAGCGTGCCACCGATGCGCACCTTGGCGTTGAAGAAGTCGGGACCCGCGTTGCGGTTGTGCAACCCAGGGTCAATGACCTCCACGCCCTGCCCATCCACGGTTTGCAGTGGGCCCAGTGGCAGCAGACGATGGTGCCAGACATAATGCAGCAGTTCTTCCATGATGGCTGTGACGCGCTCGTAATGCGAGTGCAAAGGTAAGAAAAAGTTGAGAGTTCTTCAAGTTTGAAGCGACAAAATATCGAGCGGAGAGTTGAAAGTAGAAAGATTTTGCATAGACAACCATGAAAAATGGTTTATGAGTGTTGAAGTTCTTGTGTATTTTGCGCTATTACCACATCCCATCGACCACCTTAAAATGTATAGGTTCGTCATGCCACACATCTATTCCTCCCGCTTAGAACATTGGGTTGTTTTGATTATTCCATCATGAACGAATAATCATTCCATCATGAACGAATAATCATTCCGTGATGATGGAATAATCAAAAGACACAGTGGTATGATTGCGGATAATCATTTAAAGTTTTTATCTGTTCTGAACAATTTGTGAGGATTTCTTGGCCGTTCAGTAAAAAGGATGTATCTTTGCGGACGATATGAGGTTAGCAACCGTTAAGCTGTAAACCGTCAAATCGTCAAATCTTTAAATTGTAAAATATCATCATGTCTCCTCTTGTTTCCATCATCATGGGCAGCACCAGTGACCTGCCCGTCATGGAGAAAGCGGCCAAGTTCCTCGATGAGATGGAAGTGCCGTTTGAGATGAATGCCCTCTCCGCACACCGCACGCCCTCCGAGGTAGAACGCTTTGCCCGCGAGGCCGAGGGTCGCGGACTGCGTGTCATCATTGCCGCTGCCGGCATGGCCGCCGCCCTGCCCGGTGTCATCGCCGCGCAGACCACACTGCCCGTCATCGGCGTGCCCATCAAGGGAATGCTCGACGGCCTGGATGCCCTGCTCTCCATTGTGCAGATGCCGCCGGGAATCCCCGTCGCCACCGTGGGGGTCAACGGCGCACAGAACGCGGCCGTCCTGGCCTGTGAGATGCTGGCCCTCGCTGACCTGGCCCTGGCCGAGCGCATGCGCGCCTACAAGGTAGGCCTCGCCCAGAAGATCGTGAAGGCCAATGCAGAGCTGGCAGAAGTAAAATATAAGTTTAAGGTTTAATGAGTATGGCAACAATAGCAGTTAGACGGAAACGGACGGCGTTCCGTTTCCATCCGGAATTGCTCGAACGTCTCAAACAAGAGGCCAAGGCAAGCGAGCAGAGCCTGAATGGTTACGTGGAGGACATTCTGTGGGATGCGGTCTATGATGAACCCAATGAGGTAACCAAGGCGGCCATTGAGGAAAGCAAAGCCGGAATCTATGCAGGAACCATAGACCTGTCCAGTAGAGAAGCATTCTTGAAGTTGATGGGCTTATGAGGACAATACGTTATTCAACGCAGTATAAGAAGGATATCATACGTTATGCCAACCAAGATGATAAGTTGGATGCCCTTGCAGAACAACGAATAATAATGCAAAGACGCAAGACACACGAAGTGAGAGTCGGGAATATCGGCATTGGGGGTGATAATCCCGTGCGGGTGCAGTCGATGTGCACCACGAGCACCATGGACACCGAGGGCTGCGTGCGCCAGATCCTGGCCATTGCCGCTGCGGGTGGCGAGTTGGTACGGCTAACCACACAAGGCGTGCGGGAGGCCGAGAACATGAAGGTGATTCGAGAGCGCGTGCGCGCCGCTGGCTGTGACGTGCCCCTCGTCGCCGACGTGCACTTCAACCCCGCTGTGGCCGACGTGGCCGCCCGCTACTGCGAGAAGGTGCGCATCAACCCAGGCAACTACGTGGATGCTGCCCGGCAGTTCAAGCAGCTGGAATACACCGATGAGGAGTATGCCGCCGAGCTGCAGAAGATCGAGGCGCGGCTCATCCCCTTCCTCAATATCTGCCGCGAGCACGGCACCGCCGTGCGCATCGGTGTCAACCACGGTTCACTCAGTGACCGCATCATGAGCCGCTACGGCGACACCCCGGCGGGCATCGTGGAGAGCTGCATGGAGTTCCTTCGCGTATGCGTGCGCGAACATTTTCTTAATGTGGTCGTCTCCATCAAGGCCTCTAACACGGTGGTCATGGTGGAGAGCGTGCGTCTGCTCTGCCAAGCCATGGATGCCGAGGGCATGACGTTCCCGCTGCATCTGGGTGTGACAGAGGCCGGCGAGGGCGAGGACGGCCGCCTGAAGAGCGCGGTCGGCATCGGTGCCCTGCTCATCGACGGCATCGGCGACACCATCCGTGTCAGCCTCAGCGAGCCGCCAGAGAACGAGATTCCCGTGGCATACTCCCTCCTGCAAGCCGCCCGGCTGCGCACGACAAAGACAGAGTTCATCTCCTGCCCCGGCTGTGGCCGCACCCTCTATGACCTGCCCGTCACCATCCAGCGCATTAAAGAGGCCTTTGCCAAGCCGCAGGACCCGACCTTCGCCGCCCACCTTGCCGGCCTGAAGATCGGCATCATGGGCTGCATCGTCAACGGCCCCGGCGAAATGGCCGATGCCGACTACGGCTACGTCGGTGCCGCCCGTGGCCGCGTCAGCCTCTACCGCGGCAAAGTGTGTGTGGAGAAGAACATCCCCCAGGAAGATGCCGTGGAACGTCTGTTGGCACTGATCAAAGAGGATAGGAACCTCAATGGTAAATCGTAAATCGTCAAATTGTCAAATTAAAGCGTGTTCTACAAGCAGATAGAAAGGAAACGAGACGAGTGGTTCGACTCTCCCGACTGCACGGTGCGCGGCATGGTGGCCTACATTGAGCAGAGGGGGCAGCTGCGCGACGCGCAACTGTCGGCCATCAAGACGTTCCTATATCTGAAGCTGGCTCATGGCAACGCCCCTTTGTGGCAGCTCTTCAACCAAGGACGATTCAACAGCGACATCGACCTGGCTGCCGAGCGCAGTTCGCAGCGAGCCTACACGTTCTTGCAGCAGACTCCCGCTGCCGTGGCACTGCTGGAGTATGCCCGCCTCTATGACAAACAGGGACGCAAGCTCTCCAATGAGTTGGAGGACGAGATCCTGGGACACGCCGACGAGATAGACTACGAGCAGGCGTTCCGTGACCTGTTCTACGGCGTGACCTACCCCGACTACCTCTACAGTCTGCCCATGGGTGCGGGCAAGACCTTCCTGATGGCAGCCTTCATCTACCTCGACCTTTATCTGGCCATGCAGGAGCCGCAGAACCCGCTCTTTGCCCATAACTTCATGCTCTTTGCCCCTTCGGGCAAGAAGAGCAGCATCCTGCCCAGTCTGCGCAGCATCCTGAGCTTCGACCCCACATGGGTGCTACCCCCGGACATCGCCGCCAAGGTGCACGGCATCATGCACTTTGAGATTCTGGACGAGGCCACCAGCGCCCAGGGCAGCAACATCGTGCGCAACCCCAATGCCCAGAAACTCTGGTCACACCTCTCCCTCTGCGGCGACGAACTCATGGGGCTCGTGGCCATCACCAATGCCGAGAAAGTCATCCTCGACCGCATCGGCAAGACGGCAGACAGCACCCTCTTCGAGCAGGACCGCGAGGAATACAGCCGCATCATCCAAGCCAACGAGCTGCGGGCCGTCATCGGGCAGATCCCGCGCATGGCTGTCTTCGTGGATGAGGTGCACCATGTAGCCTCGGACACCAACCGTCTGCGCGATGTCATCACGGGCTGGTCGCGTGCGGGCAGCTTCGCCTATATGCTGGGTTTCTCCGGCACTCCCTATTTAGACACGGCCGAACCTGTGCGCATCGGCCAGTTGCTGGTGCGCAACACCGACCTCTCCAACGTGGTCTTCCACTATCCGCTGACATGGGCGGTCGATAACTTCCTGAAACACCCCGACATCCGCGAGGCCACAGGCAGCAGCGAGGACATCATCCGCGCGGGTCTGACGGCCTTCTTAGACCAATACGGTTCACTCACCTACGCCAACGGCACCGTGGCCAAGGCGGCCATCTACTGTACCTGCATCGAGCAGTTAGAGGAAGAGGTCTATCCCCTCGTAGCCACCATCTGCGCCGAGCGGGGCATCCCGGCTGACGAGGCGGTTCTCCGCTTCCATGGCGGCAACAAGGCCTACCCCGCCAGCGAGGAGGCACGCCATGAGTTCGCGCTCCTGGACACCCCCCAAAGCCGCAAGCGCATCATTCTCCTCGTCCGCATCGGGCAGGAAGGATGGGACTGCAAGAGCCTCACCGCCGTCATCCTCTCGCAGAAGAACGCCTGCCCCACCAACCTGGTGCTACAGACCTCATGCCGCTGTCTGCGGCAGGTGCAGCGTGGAGCGCAAGAGCACGCCCTCATCTGGCTCAACGAGTGGAACTACCACAAGCTCGATGCCGAGTTCAAGAAGACACAAAATACCAGCATCGATGAGCTGATTCATTCTTCCGGGCGGCACCAGCAGCTCATGC
>JAFSZU010000143.1 GCA_017455585.1 Bacteroidaceae bacterium
ACACGCCCACCTTGTTCACGTCGGCAGGCAGCAGGGCCTGTGCCCGCGCCACGCGGTTCAGCACGTTCACCGCCGCCATGTCGGCATCGACTCCCTGCTTGAAATAGACAGTGATACTGACACTGCCGTTCGAGGAGGCCTTGGAGGTCATGTAGGTCATGTCCGTCACACCGTTGATGGCCTCTTCGAGTGGCTGGATGACCGACTTCATCACCGTGTTCTCGTCGGCACCGGAATAGGCAGTGCTGACCAGCACCGTAGGCGGTGCGATGTCGGGATATTGCTCCACAGCCAGTGTGCTCATCGAGATATAGCCCACCAGCGCTATCACAATCGAGATGGCACATGCCATCACGTATTTATTGATAAAGATATTGTTCTTCATTGTTTCAAAGCGGTAGCAAATTCCTCATTTTCACTTTTCACTCTTCACTTTTCACTTTTCACCTCAGGATAAAGCACCCTCTGTCCCTCGGTTACGTTATTGGCACCGATGGTCACGATCCGATCGCCTGCCTGCAGACCACTTGTGATGATGAAGTCCTTGCCGTTACCCGTGTCCTGTGTCGTCACGTCGATAGCGGTGGCCGTGCTGTCTGCCTGTACCTTATAGACCAGTGACTTGTCCTGCAGACGCACCACGGCATTCTGGGGAATGACGATCACGTCCTTTTCACCAAAGGACATAATAACCGTCCCCTGTATGCCGGAATAGAGATGGCCGTCGGGGTTGGGAAACGACACCTTGGCGGTCAACGAGCCAGTGGCGGCATTCACGATACCCGTCAGGCTGACGACACGGCCCTTGTGGGGATACTCCGTACCGTTCTTCATGACAAACGTTGCCGGGGGCATGTTGGCAAGATATTTCTCAATATCGGCAGCTTTCACACCTTCCTGCACCATGGACTCGATGATATCCTCTGTTACCGAAATCTCGGCATCCATCGTCGTATTGCCGCTCAGCATGGTCAACTGCGTCGCAGGTGACACCTGATCACCGACACGCACGGGAATCTCACCGATAAGTCCGGATACGGAAGCCGTGATGGTGCAGAAGCCGAGGTTCACCTTCGCACGGTTCACCGCAGCCTTCGCCTGGGACACCGAAGCCTGGGCCTGCTTGTAGGAGTTCTCAGAGTTGCTCAGCATATAACTGCTCACAATCTTCTTCTCAAACAGGTTCTTGTTCGACTCATACTCCAGCGCGGCAGAGTTCTCCTGAGCCAAAGCTGCCTGCAGGTTGGCCTGTGCTGCTTCCAGTTCCAGCTGGGCATTGCGGGAGTCGATGACAAAAAGCACCTGCCCCTTCTTCACCTGCTGACCCTCGGCCACTGCAATCTTCATCAACTGGCCACCGATCTGTGGCGTTACCGTCACGTCGTTCTGACCTTTCATCCTGGCACTGAACTTATACGGAAGTTCAACGTCTGATTTCTTTACTGTCATCGTTTCGAACGACGATTGTGTCTCCTTGGGCATGTCTATGCCGCATGCCGTCAATCCAACGACTGCCGTGCTAATCATTACTGCACAGATCAAAGATTTTTTCTGATTCATGTTAATATTTGTTTGGATAATTGCGCAACTCCAATGCGAATGAGTTATTGCCCGTTAATTCTCTTCCGAGGTGCAAGTCCAAGTGAGAGATTGAGCAATAATTCGTGAATCATACAAATTCGCGCCACAAAGGTACATCATTTTTATGATATTATTACTCAGATATCCATTTTTTTTGCTTTTCACCTATAATAATATGTATTCAAGTTTCGCAAGTGATGCCATCGGCATCACTTGCGAAACTTGAATTAAGACTGTTATTCTTTGTAAAATCCTTCGCGTAATGAATAAAAAGCCGTATCTTTGCGCCATGAAAAGTCAAGTTTCTGCATTCTGCGTCGCCATCCTGCTGGTGTTGGCGGCATGCGGCACAACCCGTAAGTCACAGAGAGAGGCGGGGCCAGACAGTCTGCCGCTCAGGCAGGATGCGGCCGAGACGGTCAGCCGCGCCACGCCGGAAGCCGGCGGTGAGGGGCAGGGAGCAGCTGTTGAGGTGGGGGCGGCGTCCCTTGCCCGTCGCTTGGACTCGCTGTTGCTCACGGCCGACACGCTGCTGCGCATGACGCAGCTGGGGCTGCATATCGTGGATCTCACAACGGGGCAGGCGCTCTACGGGCACAACCCGCTGCACCGCATGAGGCCCGCCAGCACAGAGAAGGTGGTCACTGCCATTGCTGCCCTGGACTGCCTCGGCCCGGGACACACGCTGGACACGCAGCTGCTGACCACGGCCGCCGTGAAAGGCCACACGCTGCAAGGCGACATATATATAAAAGGTGTCATGGATCCGCTCTTCACCGCGGCCGATGCCCGGTCGCTGGCTGCACAGCTGAAAGCCGCCGGCATCACACGCATCCAGGGTCGTCTGCTGGCAGATGCCTCGTTCAAGGACGGCGACGAATATGGTTGGGGATGGTGCTGGGACGACGAGAACCCCGTGCTCTCGCCACTGCTCGTAGGCGGGAAACCAGGGCTGGCAGCGGCCATGCGCACCGCCATGAACCGCGCCGGCATCACCCTCGCCAAGGGCATCGCCAGCGGCACGGCACCCTCCACCGCCCGCTGTCTGGCCACTGTCCGGCGCCCGCTGACCGAGGTGCTGCGCCCCATGCTCAAGGAGAGCGACAACCTGTGCGCCGAAGCCGTCTTCTACCAGATAACAAAAAGACCCAACCCCTCCCGTTCGGGAGGGGAGAGGCTGGCGCAGGGTAAGCATTATAGCCGGAAGCAAGCCGTGGAAGTCATCAACGAAGTAATTTCAAGAGCATACGAGAATGAATACACTGCGCCAGCTCTCCCCACCCTCACGGGAGGGGTTGGGGGCGGGTCTTCTGTTGCCGACGGCAGCGGCCTCTCGCTCTACAATTACCAGAGCGCGGCCACATTCACACGGCTGCTGGCATACGCCGCCGCACGACCGGACAGCATCTACCTTCCGCTGACAGAGGCACTGCCCATTGCCGCCGTGGACGGCACATTGAAGAACCGCATGGCCGCCAGTCCCGCCGCCGACAATGTGCGTGCCAAGACTGGCAGCGTATCGGCCGTCAGCACACTCGTGGGTTACACCACCCAGCGCTCCACCGGCCACCTCATTGCCTTTGCCATCCTCAACAACGGACTGCCGCGCATGGCAGAAGGCAGGGCGCTGCAGGACCAAATCTGCATCCTTCTGAGCCAATAGCAAAAAAAATGTTGAAAGATGTCACTGTTTCCCCTTTTTTTAGGTATTTTTGCACCCGCAAATGCACAAGTTAACACATTAACAAGTTAAAAAGTTAACAAGTTAACACATTAACACGTTAACACCTCTAAACACTAAACATTAAACATTAAACTTTAAACTTTAAACCCTCAACACTCACATGAACCCCTATCTGAACTTCTCTCTTGAGGGCAAGGTAGCCCTCGTGACCGGTGCCAGCTACGGTATCGGCTTTGCCATCGCCAGTGCCTTTGCAGAGCAAGGCGCCACCATCTGTTTCAACGACATCAACCAGGAACTGGTGGATCGCGGTCTGAAGTCCTATGAGGAAAAAGGCATCAAGGCCCACGGCTATGTCTGCGACGTCACCGACGAGCCCGCCGTGCAGGCCCTCGTCAAGCGCATCAAGGAGGAGGTGGGCACCATCGACATCCTCGTGAACAACGCCGGCATCATCCGCCGCATCCCCATGCACGAGATGGAGGCTGCCGACTTCCGCCGTGTCATCGACATCGACCTCAATGCTCCCTTCATTGTCTCCAAGGCAGTCCTGCCCGACATGATGGCCAAGGGTCACGGCAAGATCATCAACATCTGCTCCATGATGTCCGAACTCGGCCGCGAGACCGTAAGTGCCTACGCTGCTGCCAAGGGTGGCCTGAAAATGCTCACCCGCAACATCTGCTCGGAGTATGGCGAGTACAACATCCAGTGCAACGGCATCGGCCCGGGCTACATCGCCACCCCGCAGACAGCACCCCTGCGCGAGCGCCAGCCCGACGGCAGCCGCCATCCCTTCGACAGCTTCATCTGCGCCAAGACACCCGCCGGCCGCTGGCTCGACCCGCAGGAGCTGACCGGCCCCGCCGTCTTCCTGGCTTCCGAAGCCAGCAACGCCGTCAACGGACACATCCTCTATGTCGATGGCGGCATTCTCGCCTACATCGGCAAGCAGCCCAAATAAGGGTTGAGGATATTGAAACACACCCGCGTGTGAAGGGCTTCACACGCGGGTGTGTTTTTCTTTACGGGCGGGCATCCCGGCTGTCCCGCTCAGAGGGGATGGTACTGCACAAAGGCTTCCATGGCCTCATAGGCTGCCAGACCCAGGCGGTTGTAGAGCTCGGCAGTGGCGTGGTTGCGGTCCTCGGCGCGCTGCCAGAACAGGCGCTCGTCATTGCCCAGAAAGGGTGCCGACTCCATCTGGCTCTGGTGCTTGAGGATGGCGTTGCGCTTGGCACGCAGTTCCTCGGGGCTGATGGGCACGGCCATCTCGATGTGCTCGATCTCCCACTCTGCCCAGGCCCCGCGGTACATCCAGATGCGGCAGTCCTGCAGCCACTTGGCACCGGCCTCCTTCTCCAGGTCGATGGCGGCCAGCACGGCATCAGTGCAGACACGGTGCGTGCCATGCGGGTCGGCCAAGTCGCCGGCGACGAAAATCTGGTGGGGCTGGATTTCCTGCAAAAGGGCGCGGACGATCTCCACGTCCTTCTCGGAGATCGGGTCTTTCTGGATGCGTCCCGTCTCGTAGAACGGCAGGTTCAGGAAGTGCACGCGCTCGAGGGGTATGCCGCTGTAGAGGCTGGCGATGCGCGCCTCGCCGCGGCGGATGAGGCCCTTCACTTCCAGAATGTCGCGGGTATCCAGGTCTTCGGGTTTCTTGTTGAGGACGAAGTCCTTGAACTCGTCGAAGCGGCGGTTGATAACCTCGTTCTTGCCCTCGTCGAAGAGCTTGTTGAAGCCGCGGACAAAGTGCATGAAGCGGAACACCTCCTCATCGCCCACGGCGATGTTGCCGCTGGTCTCGTAGGCCACATGCACCTCGTGCTTCTGCTTGACCAGCCGCTGGAGGGTGCCGCCCATGGAGATGACGTCGTCATCGGGGTGTGGTGAGAAGATGATGATGCGTTTCTGCGCGGGTTTGGCTCGCTCAGGACGATTGGTGTCATCGGCATTGGGCTTGCCGCCGGGCCATCCGGTGATGGTGTGCTGCAGGTCGTTGAAGATCTTGATGTTCACGTCGTAGGCCGAGCCGTAGATGGCCAGCAACTCGCCCAGACCGTGCTCGTTGTAGTCCTTGTTGGTGAGCTTCAGGATGGGTTTGCCTGTCTTCTGGCACAGCCATACGATGGCATTGCGGATGAGCTTGTCATCCCAGTCACAGGAGGTGACGAGCCAGGGCCGGCGGATGCGGGTGAGGTTGGCGGCGGAGCTGAGGTCGAGCACCACTTGCACATTGTTGTGCATCTGCAGGAAGGTGGCGCTCTGCGTGTCGGTCATCTCGCCTTCGACGGCGTTGCGGATGACCTCGGCCTTGGTCTCGCCCCATGCCAGGAGAAATATCTTCTTGGCCTGGCGGAGCGTGCTGATACCCATAGTGATGGCGCAGACAGGCACGTTCTGCTCGGCGCCGAAGACCTTCACAGCCTCCTCGCGGCAGGTGGCATCGAGCAGCACCAGGCGGGTGTGGCTGTTGCGCTGGGAGCCTGTGACGTTCATGGCGATGTTACCCATTCGCCCGATGCCCAGCAGGCAGATGTCGATGCCGCCCATCTGGTCAATCATCTTCTCGTAGGCCATGCAGTGCTCGGTGACGCGCTCCTGCGGCACAGAGCCGTCGATGGGGTAGATGTTCTGGGCAGGGATATCGACGCGATCCAGGAACTGCTCCTTCAGCATCTTCAGGTTGGACTGTATGCTGTCAGCCGGCAGGGGGTAGTACTCATAGGCCACGAAGACTACGACGTTCTGGAAGCTGAGACGCTCTTCCTCGTGCATCCGCACAAGCTGGTTAAAGACCTCGGTGAGGGTGGCACCGCCAGAGACGGCAATGGTGCAGGCGCGGATCTCGCGCTGCCGCTGGCGAATGGTGGCGGCCACCTTCAATGCCACCTCCTGTGCACCTTCCTCGATAGAGGCGTAGATGTCGGTGGGCAGTTTCTCGAAACGTGTGAGCACAGAGCGCTCAATATTGCCACCGGGACGGTAATAACGCGGTGACACACGGTCCAGGGTAATCTGGGAACTTAGGTTTGTCTTCATACAGGTTGAGTTAGTTAAATATTGTTTCAGAAGTAGAAGCCGAAGCCGATGCGGAGACCCACCTTGGAGCTGTCGGAGAAGTCATTGAAGGACATGTTGTAATAAATCGCGGGTTCGACGGTTACATAGTGGTTGAGGTAGAAGGCATAGCCCACCTCGGGCACGAAGAAGAAGTTGTCAAACTTGCCATTGGTCTCCTGCGTGTGGGCATACTTCAAGCCGGCACCCAGATAGATGCCCAAGTCATGCAGATAGTAGCGTCCGCCGAAGTCAACAGCCACCTGGTCCCAGTGCGGCTGGTGCTGATAGTCCACACCGGCAATGACAGCACAGTCATCGGCGAGGAAATAGCCGCCGGACAGCCGCAGGTCAAAATGCACTTTCTCGTTCTTGCTGTAGCTCAGGCCCAGACCGGAGAGCGACGTGTTAATGTACTTGGTGCCTCCCTCGAACTGTGCACTGGCAGGGAACACGGCAAGGGCCATCAGGAGGCCCGCAATCATTCTTTTAACCATTTTAATTCAAGATTTAACAGTTTACTATTTATGATTCATTGATAATCGTCGTTCACCATATAGATACAAGTGCAAAACTACGGACAAATGACCATGCAACCAAACGCAATTCTCTTTTTTAGCTTTATTTAACCTTCATGCCTGAATTATTTATGGTTCGAGCGGCAGCTTTATGACCAAGAAACACTACCTTTGCACCACAATTGCCCACAGACAAAAAGTATTAACAAAATAAGAGTGTGAAATCGTGAAATTGTCTCATTGTAAAATCAGAACGTTCTTGTGGCTGCTGGCCACAATGCTGGCCGCCTGCAGCACAGAAGCGCAAGAGAATCTCTCCGGCCAACCTAAACGCGAGTTCCGCGGTGCATGGATCCAGGCCGTGAACGGACAGTGGCAGGGCATCGGCCGCGATGCCATGCAGACCGAATTGACCCGCGAGCTCAACGAGCTGCAGGCCGACGGCATCAACGTCATCCTCTTCCAATGCCGCGTGGAGGGCGACGCGCTTTACGCCAGTGCCCTGGAACCCTGGAGCCGATACCTCACCGGACAGCAGGGCACACCACCTGCGCCCTTCTGGGACCCGTTGCAGTGGATGATTGAGCAGTGCCACGCCAGAGGCATGGAGCTGCACGCATGGATCAATCCCTACCGCGCCAAGACCAAGGGCACACAGGCCATGGCCACCACACACTATGCCATCCAACACCCGGAGCGATGCTTCAACTATGACGGTTTGCTGCTCTTCGACCCCGCACTGCCCGAGAACCGGCAGTTTATCTGCCAGGTGGCACAGGACATCGTCAGCCGCTATGATGTCGATGGCTTTCACATCGACGACTACTTCTACCCCTATCCCGTGGCAGGAGTTCCCATCCCTGATGATGCCTCCTACGCCCGCTACGGGCAGGGACGCGACCGCGGCGACTGGCGGCGGGACAATGTCAACCAGTTCATCCGCGAACTGGCAGAAACCATCCACGCCACCAAGCCGTGGGTGAAGTTCGGTGTCTCGCCTTTCGGCATCTACCGCAACCAAGGCTCGTGGCCGCAGGGCTCACGCACCAACGGCACGCAGAACTACGACGACCTCTATGCCGACGTGCTGCTGTGGATTCAACAGGGATGGATTGACTACAATGTGCCGCAGATATACTGGGAGATAGGCCACAAGGTGGCAGACTATGACACCCTTATCCGCTGGTGGAGCAAGATGGCACAGGGACGCCCGCTCATCATCGGGCAGGACATCGACCGCACCGTTGCCAACGCAGACCCGCAGAACCCACAGCACCACCAGCTGGCGGCCAAGATGCGTCTGCAACGCGGGCTGCCGGGAATCGACGGCTCATGCCAGTGGTACGCCCGCGCACTGGCCGACAACAAAGGCAGCTATGGCACCATGCTCAGACAAGTCTATCACCGCACACCCGCCCTGCAGCCACTCATGCCATGGCTCGACGGCCAGGCTCCCGGCAAGGTGCGCAAACTCAAGCCCGTGTGGACAGAGGACGGCTACATGCTCTTCTGGACGGCACCCAAAGCCAAGTCACCCATGGACGAGGCACGCCTCTACGTAGTCTATCGGGTCCCAAAGGGCGAGACGCTCAACATGGAAGACCCGACAAGCATTGTCTGCATCACACCCACCACCTTCATCCCCCTGCCTTACATGGACGGCACACAGAAATGGACCTACGCCGTCACCGCACTGGACCGTCTGCAGAACGAGTCGAAGCCGGTGAAGAAAACAATCAAACTCTGACACTGCACGTCTGAATCACTGAACACATACAACCATGGACTCTTCTTTCCTGAAAACACTATTACCGGTTCTGGCACTCGTGCTTGGCAGTGTGGCCAAGGCGCAGCTGCCCAACGAGAAATTCGGCAAGCCATCAAGCATGGAATGGGACTTCATCGGATGGCGCGAGGCCACAGACGCCGATGCTGTCATCCTGTTCAAGAGCATGAAGGTGACCTATCAGCTCACGGACCAAGTGTCCAATAACAGCCAGGACACAGGCATCGACATAGATAATCTGCAGGACTTCGGAAAGAACCAGATTGATGAGAGCAACATTCTGGTCAGATATGAGTTCAGACTCCGCACAAAGATCCTGCAACCGGAGGGTGCCCGACACGCCAACATAGACATCACATACTATGATACCGACAATGGGAAGACAGACAACAACGACGAGTTGACAGACCTGAAAATCAGAGTCTTCTCCAAGAACAAAAAAGGGAAGGTGGAGAAAAGGAGCATCACCGCCAACGCTTTTGCCCGCGAGCGGGTTGATGCCAACTACATGGTCATGCACGTGACTGTGCCCGAAGTGCAAGCCGGCGACATCATCGAATACCAGTATAATATCAGCAGCACACGGCCCGCATTCCTCTATGACTGGGCATTTCAGGAGTGCATCCCGACCCTCTATTCGAAATGCGACATCGACATTCCCGCTTTCATGCAGTTCAACATCAACGCCCCTATCAATAAGCGCATCAAATCCAGCGTAGAGGCGGGACGCCTCGCATACGATACCAATAGGCCCGACATGAAGAAAGGCAAGTCCTGTCCCACCAACCACTATGTCATCGTTGGAGACTATATCCTCCCTGAAGGAGAGAAGATTGCCGCCTTCACCAGTCAGATCGTCACTCCCCATGTCACACGGCCGGCATATATGCCAGAAGGTTGCACTCATTTGGTCGTCAAATAGCAGCATATCCACTCCTCATGCAAAACATCCATATCGAGAAAGCGCGGGTGAACAACCTGAAGAATGTGACGGTAGATATCCCGCAGGGCAAGTTGGTGGTCATCACTGGCTTGTCTGGCAGCGGCAAAAGCTCGCTGGCATTTGACACGCTCTATGCCGAGGGACAGCGCCGCTATGTGGAGAGCCTCAACAGCTATGCCCGCCAGTTCCTGGGGCGCATGGGCAAGCCGGAGTGTGACTACATCAGCGGCATCCCGCCAGCCATCGCCATCGAGCAGAAGGTCATCTCGCGCAACCCTCGCAGCACAGTAGGCACCAGCACAGAAATCTATGAATACCTGCGATTGCTCTTTGCACGCATCGGCCACACCTTCAGCCCCATTAGCGGACAGGAGGTGAAGAAGCACACGACCGAGGACGTGGTGCAATGTATGCTCAGTTACTCCCCTGGAACCCGCTTTCTGGTGCTCTGCCCCCTGCGGGTGACCGAGGGGCGGACGCTGGAACAGCAGTTGCGGGCTTATCTGCAAGAAGGCTATACACGACTGAATGTCAACGGGGAGACGGTGAGGATTGAGGACGTTTTGTCTGCTGCGGTGGTACCGCTGCAAACAGATCGAATACAGCTTCTCATCGACCGCTTGTCTGTGAGCAATGAGAAAGAGACCATTTCCCGCCTCATCGACTCCGCCGAGACGGCCTTCTACGAGGGTGGCGGCGAAATGGTGCTGCGCTTCCTGCCCGCTGGCATCGATCACGTGTTCTCCACCCGCTTCGAGGCCGACGGCATGACCTTCGAGGAACCCACCGACCAGCTTTTTGCCTTCAACTCACCCATGGGTGCCTGCCCCACCTGTCAGGGCTGGGGCAATGTGCAGGGTATCGACCCGCATCTGGTGATCCCAGACAGCAGCAAGAGTGTCTATGACGGTTGCGTGCAGTGCTGGCGCGGCGACAAGCTGGGCGAGTGGCGGACCGAGTTCATACGCATGGCCGAGGGCATCCGTTTCCCCATCTTCAAACCCTATTATGAGCTAACCAACGCCGAGCGCGACCTGTTGTGGCACGGACGCTATCCCGAAGCCTCATTGGAGGAGCGCTGGCGGCGCGGCGACGTGTGCATCGATGCATTCTTTGACAGTCTGCGCGAGCAGCGCTACAAGATACAGAACCGTGTGATGCTGGCGCGCTACACAGGCAAGACCGAGTGTCCCGACTGCCGCGGCACACGTCTGCGCCGCGAGGCCTCCTACGTGAAAGTGGGCGGACGTGCCATCACAGACCTGGTGGATCTGTCCATCACCGATCTGAAGGCATGGTTCGACACGCTTCAACTGAGCGAGCATGAGGAGCAGGTGGCACACCGACTGCTGGTGGAGATCAAGAGCCGTCTGCAATTCCTGCTGGACGTGGGGTTGGGCTATCTCACACTGAGCCGCCGCAGCAACAGCCTCAGCGGCGGCGAGAGCCAGCGCATCAACTTGGCCACCTCGCTGGGCAGTTCCCTCGTGGGTAGCCTCTACGTGCTGGATGAACCCAGTATCGGTCTGCACAGCCGCGACACAGCACGCCTCATCAAGGTGCTGCGTCAGCTGGTCGATCTGGGAAACACAGTCGTGGTGGTGGAGCATGACGAGGACATTATCCGTGCCGCAGATTACATCATTGACATGGGACCCGAAGCCGGAAGGCTGGGAGGTGAAGTGGTGTGGGAGGGAGAAGGGAAAGCTATAGAAGCTATAGATACTATAGATACTATAGATGCTATAGATACTATAGAAACTATAGAAACTATAGACTCTATAGACAAGGAGGCGATTGCCCGCTCCCACACCTTACAGTGGCTGCTGGGTCTGGATTATATGATCCCATCCAATCAAACAACAGTCACAGGTGACTACTCCCCACTTCTGAGGGGGGACCGGGAGAGGGTCTGTGGGGGGCGTGTCTGCCGCCCATGGAACCGCTTCATCGAGGTGCGTGGTGCCCGCGCCAACAACCTGCGAGGCATTGACGTGCGCTTCCCGTTAAACGTGATGACCGTGGTTACCGGCGTCTCCGGGTCCGGCAAGTCCACCCTCGTGCGGGACATCCTCTACCGTGCCTTGAAACGGCACTTTGACGAGGTGGCCGACCGTCCCGGTGAACACACGGGTCTCGGTGGTGACCTGGATGCCATTCAGGCCGTGGAATTTGTGGATCAGAACCCCATCGGCAAGAGTTCGCGCTCCAACCCCGCCATCTATGTCAAGGCCTACGACGAGATCCGCCGCCTCTTTGCCGAGCAGCCACTGGCCAAACAGATGGGCTTCACCGCCAGCTATTTCTCCTTCAACACCGAGGGAGGGCGATGTGAGGAGTGCAAGGGCGAGGGCACCGTCACCATCGAGATGCAGTTCATGGCAGACCTGGTGCTGCCCTGTGAGAGCTGTCACGGCCAGCGCTTCAAAAGCGACATCCTGGACGTGCGCTTCGACGGAAAGAACATCAACGACGTGCTGGACATGACCGTCAACCAGGCCATGGAGTTCTTTGCCGCCCACGGCGAGAAGAAGATTGTGCGCCGTCTGCAGCCCCTGCAAGACGTAGGACTCGGATACATCAAGCTGGGACAGTCGTCCTCCACCCTCAGCGGTGGCGAGAACCAGCGCGTGAAGCTGGCCTATTACATCGGCATGGAGAAACAGGCACCCACATTGTTCATCTTTGACGAACCCACCACCGGCCTCCATTTCCATGACATCCGCCGTCTGCTGGCGGCGTTCGATGCCCTCATCCTGCGCGGACACACCATCATCGTCATCGAGCATAACCTGGACGTTATCAAGATGGCCGACCACATCATCGACCTGGGTCCCGAGGGCGGTGCCGCAGGTGGAAGCATGGTTTGTGCCGGCACGCCAGAGACCATGGCAGCGTGCCCACAGAGCCACACGGGACATTTTCTGCAAGAAAAATTGGCCAAATCCTTGGCCGATTCATAAAACATTCCTACCTTTGTGCCAGACAATTCACAATTTACCTATCATTATTAACCCTTTAAACACACAACAGACTTATGAAAAAGTATCTAGCAGAAATGGTGGGCACCATGGTGCTCGTACTCATGGGTTGCGGCGTCGCAACCAGTATCGGATGCGGTGAACCCGCCGGCGTGGCAGCGACAGCCCTCGCCTTCGGTCTGGCCGTGGTGGCCATGGCCTACACCATCGGCGGCATCAGCGGCTGCCACATCAATCCAGCCATCACCCTCGGCTGCTTCCTCAGCAAGCGCATCAGCGCAAAGGACTGTGGCATGTACATGCTCTTCCAGGTCATCGGCGCATTCATCGGCTCCGCACTGCTCTACCTGCTAACCTCCAACACTGCTGTTGAAGGCACGGGAGCCAACGACCTGCAGGATGGCGTCACCGTGGTGGGTGGTCTGCTGGCAGAAATCATCTTCACCTGCGTCTTCGTGCTCGTTGTACTGGGCACCACAGATGCCAAGAAAGGTGCCGGCAACTTCGCCGGTTTGGCCATCGGTCTCTCACTCGTGCTCGTTCACCTCGTCTGCATCCGCTACACCGGCACCAGCGTGAACCCCGCCCGCAGCATCGCTCCCGCCATCTTCCAAGGTGGAACCGCGCTTGCTAACCTCTGGATCTTCATCGTAGGTCCCTTCGTGGGAGCCATCTGTGCCGCTGGCATCTGGGCTTGCATCGGCTGCGACTGCGACAAGTGCGAGAAATAATCGACAAATCATTTAAGGCGTGTCCCAAACACTAATGGAACACGCCTTGTCTAAAACGGAAGGGATTGACACTTCAAATGATAGTGTCAATCCCTTCTGCTAATGCTTGCATCGAGGGGAAGAGCCATGTGGCACCCTCATCTGTGAGCAGGTGGTCGGGCAGAGGGCCGGTGTTGACGGCGATGGTGCGGATGCCGGCAGCCACGGCGGCGCGCACTCCCAACGGGGCGTTCTCCACCACGAGGGCCTCGTCGGCAGTGACACCGGCCTTCTTCAGTCCCATCAAGTAGGGTTCGGGGTTGGGCTTGCCATAGCGCACATCATCGCCCGTCACCATGAGGTCTGCGGTGAAATGGCCGGGGTAATGCTGCTCCAAGCGTGTGAGCAGAGACTGCTGGGCGGAGCCGGTGACGAGAACACGCATGAGGCCTCGCGCGCGCACTTTATTTAATACGTCTGCTGCGCCACGCATGGGCGGTGCCTCGCCACCATGTGCCGCCTGATACTCGTTAAATACGATGGTCTTGCGGCGGTATAGTTCCCGAGCCTCTTCTTCGGTGGCATCACGCCCCCAGTAGCGCTGGGTGAAGATACTGATGGTGCCGATGCCCGTGCGCCCCTCATTCTCAAAGGCATCCTCCGGCTTCATCGGCAGTCCGTATTCAGTCATCACCTTCGCCCAGGCGTAAGCATGGCCCGGCATGCTGTCAAACAGCACGCCGTCCATGTCGAAAAGTATTGCTTTAAGCATCATGCACCGCGCCAGCCAATTCTCAATTTTCAATTTTGAATTTTCAATTTGATAGCCTCGGTTTCCTTCTCGTAGCCGGGCTTGCCGAGGAGAGCGAACATATTCTTCTTGTAGGCTTCCACACCAGGCTGGTTGAAGGCGTTCACGCCGAGGAGGTTGCAGTGGATGCCGCAGCCCAGCTCGAAGAAGTAGATGAGTTGTCCCAGATGGTAGGCATCCAGACGGTCAATGGCAATGCGGATATTGGGCACGCCGCCATCCACGTGTGCCAGCTGTGTTCCCAACTCGGCCATCTTGTTCACCTCATCCACGCGCTTGCCAGCGAGGAAGTTCAGGCCGTCCAGGTTCTCGTCGTCGCTGGGGAAGAGCAGGGTGTGCTCCGTGTTCTCCACACTGATGACGGTCTCGAAGATGCTGCGCTCGCCCTGCTGGATCCACTGTCCCATGCTGTGCAGGTCGGTGGTCAAATCTACGCTGGCGGGGAAGAGGCCCTTGCCGTCCTTGCCCTCGCTCTCGCCATAGAGCTGCTTCCACCACTCAGCCATGAAATGCAATTTGGGCTGGTAGTTGGCCAAGATCTCAATCTTCTTGCCCGCGGTGTAGAGGGCGTGACGGGTGGCGGCATAGACGGCGGCGGGGTTCTCGGCAAAGGAAGTGCCGAGGGCTGTCTGCTGTTCCATGTCCTGTGCACCCTTCACCAGCTGGTCGATGTCGAAGCCGGCCACGGCGATAGGCAGCAAGCCCACGGGCGTGAGCACGCTGAAGCGTCCGCCCACGTTGTCGGGGATGATGTAGCTCTTGTAACCCTCCTTGTCGGCACAGGTGCGGGCAGCACCACGCTTGGCATCGGTGATAGCCACGATGACATTCTTGGCAGCGTCCTTGCCCAGCTGCTCTTCGCACTGCTTCTTCAGCAGACGGAAGGCCAGGGCTGTCTCGGTGGTGGTGCCGCTCTTGGAGATATTGATGACACCGAAGCGCTTGCCCTTCAGATAGCTGGTGAGCTCGCTCAGATAGTCCTCGCCGATGTTGTTGCCAGCGAAAAGGATAGCGGGGCCACCCGTGCCGACGAGCCACTGGAAGCTGTTGCTCAGAGCCTCAATCACAGCCTTGGCACCGAGGTAGCTGCCGCCAATACCGGCCACCACCACGGCGTCACACTCGCTACGCAGTGTGGCAGCGGTCTGCTTGATGTCTGCCAGGAACTCAGGCGTGACGCTGGAGGGGAGGTGCAGCCAGCCCAGGAAATCATTGCCCGGGCAGGTGCCGTCTTCGAGGGTCTTCTGTACTGCGGCCACGCGGTCGGCGTAGGCATTGATGGTCTCTGCGCTCACAAAGGGAGCCACTTTGGTAATGTCTAACTTAATCATTGTTTGCTTGATTTAATTGTTTCCTTGTTACTTTCTGCGCGCAAAGGTACGGCAAAAATGCGAGAAACAGGCAGAAACCCGCAAGAAATCCACCAAACCTCCCCTTTTTTTTCTATACAACCACCGACGCATGGTTGTTCGACTTCTTCACAATTGTTTGTTTTGATGTTTAACAATATAGTATTTATCTCGTTTGGCAAGGTGAGCGTGAACGTGCGCTTTGTTGGAAACAACTTTAACTTAGATTAACTAAGTATGATATGGTAATCCGGTAACTTTTGGGTACTTTTGCGGCTAAATCGTAAATTGTAAATCGTCAAGAAACTTATGAAGAAGATTATCACATGTGTTTTGACCATCTTGGGGCTGACGTCAGCCTGCGGTCAGAAGAACTATGAGGACAGGGACGTGCAAGGGTTCTCCAAGCTGCTTGCTCAGCCCGATGTAATCATCCTTGACGTGAGGACTGCCAAGGAATTTGCGGAGGGATATATCGAGGGTGCCGTAAATATCGACCAGTCTCTGAGCAATTTCATTGCAAAGGTCAAGGCGGCGTTGCCCACAGACAAGACCATTGCCGTCTATTGCCGCAGTGGCCGCCGCTCTGCCAGCGCGGCAGCACGGCTGGCCGCAGAAGGCTTCAAGGTGGTGAACCTGAAAGGCGGCATCATGGCGTGGAATGCGGCAAACATGCCTGTCACCACCGGCAGTTCGGACTTGTCCGATAGCCAAAGCAAGAGCTATGAGGTGGATGCGTTCAAGACAAAGAGCGGGAAGACCATCAAATTCCATGCCCTCATTCATGCCAGCATTCGCATCGAGTATGATGGTCGTGAGATGATGGTTGACCCTGTGACGCAGCTTGGAAACAAGACGATTGACTATACCGCGATGCCCAAGGCAGACTACATTCTCGTCACCCACGAGCACGGCGACCATTTCGACCAAGCCGCCATCGCGCAGCTCTCTGCCGGCGACACACGCCTGATTACTAATCTGCGCTGCACCGAAAGGCTACGGACAGACGACGGCGCATCGGGAACGAGGCTGGGATATGTAGAGGTGATGGGTAATGGCGACACCATGACCCTCAGCGACGACATCACCGTGGAAGCTGTGCCCGCCTACAACATCACCGAGGGCCACACGCAGTTCCACCCCAAGGGCCGCGACAACGGCTTCATCCTCACCATCGACGGGCTACGCATATACATCGCCGGAGATACAGAAGACATCCCGGAGATGGCTGACATCAAGGACATCGACATCGCTTTCATGCCCTGTAACCAGCCATACACGATGACACCCGAGCAGCTCATCAAGGCGGCGAAGACCGTCAAGCCCAAAGTCCTGTTCCCCTATCACTATGGTCAGACAGATGTCAGCTCTATCCCCTCAGAACTTAAGGGCTGTGGCATTGATGTGAGAATCAGACATTACGAATAATGTAAAAACGCAACTCTCGCATCACCCTGCGAAACATGAAGCCGTATAGGCAGACAGGTAGTATCTTCCATTCTCCACAGGCAAAACACACACGGCGGCCAAGATGATCTTGGTCGCCAACAGGGTTGTCCTGCAGACACGCCGCTACGGCTCAGGCATCATACTTGGGCTTCCTGTAGTTGACATAGATGTGCAGGGCAATGCCACCGATGACAAGAAGGATGCCCAGCAACTGGACGAGATTGTAGTCCACCCAGCCAACGAAATAGCTCAGGATCAGGAGGAGTGCGCCCACAATGGCACAGATAATTCCGGAAAAGAGTTTCATTATTTGTTTATTATATATCTGTTTGAATATGCTTTCTTAGCCAATTTCACACTTTGACCGCACAAAATAAGGCAAAAAACTTGTCAATACGAAACGTTTTGCCAAAAAAGTCAAAGAAAAGCACCGATTATTTGCCATGAAGCAAAAAAACAGGCAAAAAGCCTTGCTAAATCCGGAAAAAGCTGTACCTTTGCACCGCATTTTTGCGAATTAACCCATCTATTAACAATTAACGTATTATGAATCAGTACGAAACCGTTTTCATTTTAACTCCCGTTTTGTCTGACGATCAGATGAAGGAAGCGGTCGAAAAGTTCAAGACGATTCTCACCGAAGGAGGCGCAGAAATCTTGAACGAGGAACTGTGGGGCCTGAAGAAGCTCGCATACCCCATCCAGAAAAAGTCCACGGGCTTCTATGCTATGCTCGAGTTCAAGGCAGAGCCCACGCTCATCAGCCGCCTCGAGGTGAACTACCGCCGTGACGAGCGCGTGTTGCGTTACATCACAGTGAAGAACGACAAATTTGCAGCAGAATATGCTGAAAAGAGAAGAAACAAAAGAGCTAACGCAAACAAGGAGGACTAAATCATGGCACAATCAGAAATCCGCTATCTCACACCGCCGACCGTTGACGTCAAGAAGAAGAAGTACTGCCGTTTCAAGAAACTCGGCATCAAGTATATCGACTATAAGGATCCCGAATTCCTCAAGAAGTTCCTGAATGAACAAGGCCGGATTCTTCCACGTCGCATCACAGGTACATCGCTGAAGTTCCAGCGTCGCGTGGCTCAGGCCGTCAAGCGTGCCCGCCACCTCGCTCTCCTGCCCTTCGTGACTGATATGATGAAATAATCTTTAAAGAGGAATAAGCACTATGGAAATAATTCTGAAAGAAGATGTGATCGGCTTGGGTTACAAGCACGACATAGTAAACGTTAAGCCCGGCTACGGCCGCAACTACCTTATTCCCCAGGGCAAAGGCATCATCGCCTCCGAGAGCGCCAAGAAGATGCTGGCTGAAGAGCTCAAGCAGAAGGCCAAGAAGTTGGAGAAGATCAAGGCAGACGCCCAGACCATTGCCGACAAACTCGAGGGTGTGGCACTGACCATTGCCGCCAAGGTGAGCAACAACGGCACCATCTACGGCAGCGTCAACAGCGTGATGATTGCCGGTGAACTGGCCAAGCTCGGCTTCGACATCGACCGCAAGCTCATCACTATCAAGGATGTGAAGACCGTGGGCGAGCACACTGCCTACGTGCGTGTCCACAAGGATATCACCGTGGCCATTCCCGTCACCGTGATTTCCGATGCTCCCATCGCCGAGCCCGCTCCCGCCGTGGAGGCTGCCCCTGTGGCAGAAGCTCCCGCTGTCGAGGATGACGAGTTGGAAGCTCCCGAAGAGGAAGAAGCATAAATATTTGTATATTGCAAAAGAGGGCATCCCCGAGCGGGATGCCCTCTTTTCTTGTACTCACAAGCCATCAAATAAAAGGAGCCTCACTCCCGTGAGACTCCTTTCTTTTGTTTCCTGTTGATGTTCGAGCCAGGAAGCTGCGCAGATTACTCAGCAACAACCTCTTCGACCACAGCAGCAGCGCTGTCAACAACAGCTTCAGCAGCACTGTCAACAACCTCGACGATCTCTTCTGCAGCGCAGCTAGAAGAATCCTCGCACTCGGTGTTAGCAGCAGTCTGACCGCCGCAAGAAGCGAAAGAGATAGCCATAGCGGCTACGAACATAAATGCAACCTTTTTCATTTTCTTTTTTGCTTTTTAATTCTGTAAAACAATCATTGTGCTTTCTAAGACGCTGCAAAGGTACGGACTTTTTTGATACGTTGTATCTTTTTAAGGCACTTTTTTTCATTTTAATTGACATATTTCATGCCCGCATTTGACAAGATGCACAATATCAAGCAATTGCATAATTGTTAAAAAACAGGCTTTCTCTTGGCATTTTACAGTTTTTGCTCTATCTTTGCGCAGAAAAATGAAGCAAGAGTATTCCATCCTCAACGGGAAATGTGCCGCCTACTTCACCCTGGGCTGCAAGTTGAACTTTGCCGAGACCTCCAGCATCGGCCGGAAGCTCGCTGAGGCAGGTGTGCAGACAGTGGCCGACGGCGAAGTCGCAGACATCTGCATCATCAACACATGCAGCGTCACCGAGGTGGCCGACCACAAGTGCCGACAGGCCATCCACAAGATGGTGCGCAAACACCCCGGAGCACTGGTCATCGTCACCGGATGCTACGCCCAACTCAAACCTCGGCACGTGGCAGACATCGAAGGCGTGGACCTGGTGCTGGGGCAGAACGAGAAAGGCGATGTCCTGTCATATATCGCGGAGCGCCTGTCCATGCAGTCCGAGGAGCGGCGGCTCATGGCCCATGAATACCACGCCGCCGACCGCGTGCAGGATATCACTCGCTTCGTGCCCTCCTGCTCCTGCGGCGAGCGAACCCGTTATTTCCTGAAGGTGCAAGACGGCTGTGACTATTATTGCACCTACTGCACCATCCCCTTTGCACGTGGCCGCAGCCGCAACGGCAGCATCCAGTCTCTGGTGGCACAGGCCACACAGGCCGCCGCCGAGGGAGCACGCGAAATAGTCCTCACAGGCGTGAACATCGGCGACTTCGGGCGCACGACGGGCGAGACTTTCCCGGATCTGCTGCGCGCGCTGGACGAGGTGGAGGGCATTGCCCGCTACCGCATCTCCAGCATCGAGCCCAATCTGCTGACAGAAGACGTGTTGCAGTTCTGCGCACAGTCACGAGCTTTCATGCCCCACTTCCACATCCCCTTGCAGTCGGGTTCCGACGCGGTGCTGCGGCTGATGCACCGCCGCTATGACACCGCTCTATTTTATAATAAGGTATCACGCGCGCGTGAGCTGATGCCCGACTGCTTCATCGGCGTCGATGTGATCGTGGGCACACGGGGCGAGACCGCCGCCCTCTTTGATGAGGCAGAACGCTTCATCCGCTCGCTGCCGGTCTCGCAGCTGCATGTCTTCAGCTACAGCGAGCGGCCCGGCACTGCCGCCCTGCGCATCCCCCATGCAGTGCGCCCCGAGGAGAAACATGAGCGCAGCCAGCGGCTCCTGGCCATCAGCGACCAGAAACTCAACGAGTTCTACACGCATTTCATCGGCACCACACGCCCCGTCCTGCTGGAGCACTCGCGCACACCGGGCCTCTTTAGCGGCTTCACAGACAACTATATCAAAGTGGAATTTGCGGCACCTGCTGTCCAGGCAATGGACAATCAGCTGCTGCCCCTGCGCCTCACACGCTGGAACAGCGACGTCACCGCCCTCATCGCCGAGGTATGACGCGGCCCACATGGTTTCACCTGACCCCGCCCGCTCAGGATTTGTTCCGAGGCAAATACAAAGAAACTACCATGATAGAAAACAAACCATTGATCATGAGAAAACTGTTTTTTTTAGCATTGACGGCCCTCATGGGGCTGCAAGCAAGCGCACAGAACGTGTGCGTCAGCAAGGCGCTGTTCCGCCAGGGCGACGACATGAACTGGGCCAAGCCCGAGATGGATGATACCTCGTGGAGCGAGATCGACATCACTACGCCCTGGGACAAGCAGAGCTTTCCCCCTCACAACAAGAATTATGCCTGGTATCGCATTCACGTGAACATCCCCAGGAGCCTGCTCCAGCGTGCCGACCAGCAGAATATGGTCATCTTCAACATGCCCAAGGCGGACGATGTGGATGAATGTTACCTGAACGGCCAATTGATAGGCTCCACAGGCCGTATGCCGACGGATGCGGCGGGCTACGGCACGGCTGTCAATGACGTCCGCAACTATCTCGTCGATGCCCAGAAGGGCGGCATCCGCTGGGATGCGGAGAACGTGATTGCCGTGCGTGTCTATAACCACGGCGGGTCGGGCGGACTGTTCTTCAACCCCATGACCATCTCCTGCCCCACTGCGGCCGAGGGACTCGCCATGCGCCTTACCGAAGACAGTAACGGCCAGGCACACTGCGATGTGGAAATCAGCACCGCCTACGCCTCGACCACCAGCGGGACATTTGCCGTCACCGTTACCGACCGCGAGACGGGGAGCCAGATCAGTTCCCTGACCAGGAAACTCTCCGTCAAGCGAGGCAAGCCGGTGCGCCTGTCCGTGCCCTACGATAAATACAAGATGTGTCAGCTCACGGCCACCTATACCGATGCCAAGACGGGCAAGACCCTCAGCGAGCACCGGCAGCTGAAATACATCCTCACGCCGGCGGCTCCCGCCACGCCACGCTTCAACGGTGCTCCCGTCTTTGGCGTGCGACCCGGTTCACCCGTCATCTACCGGTTCCCCGTCTCGGGCGAGCGGCCCATGAAGTTCACCTGTGCCGACCTGCCCGCAGCTCTCCAGCTCTCCGAGAGCGACGGCGTGCTGACCGGCAGCATCAACCGCGTTACAGTTCCTTCGGGTTCTCCCGAAGGTCCCGCTTCTCCCGAAGGCCTCGCTTCTCCCGAAGGTCTCACCTTCACCGTCGTGGCCGAGAATGCCAAGGGCCGGGCACAGCAGACGTTCACGCTGAAAGTGGGCGAACACATGATTGGCCAGACGCCGCCCATGGGCTGGAACTCATGGAACTGCTGGGGCCTGAGCGTGTCGCAGGAGAAGGTGATTTCCTCGGCACAGGCACTGATAGACAAGGGGCTGGCCGACTACGGCTACGGCTACATCAACATCGACGACGGCTGGGAGGCTGAGAGCCGCAACCCCGACGGCACCATCGAGGCCAACGAGAAGTTCCCCTCGATGAAGGGAATGATTGACTGGCTGCACGAGCGCGGCCTGAAGTTCGGCATCTACTCGTCTCCCGGCGACTACACCTGCGGCGGCTATCTGGGCAGCCTCGGCCACGAGCAGCAGGATGCCGAGGTCTGGAGCCGCTGGGGCGTGGATTACCTGAAATACGACTGGTGCAGCTACGAGCGCGTGCGGGAGAAGGATAACGACTGGGGCTTTGCCAGCTGTATGCGCCCCTACCTGCTGATGCAGAAGTTCGTGCGCGAACAGCCGCGCGACATCTTCTACAGTCTCGGTCCCCTGGGCGGAACACAGGTCTATCTCTGGGGACTCTATTGCGACGGCGACAGCTGGCGCACGGCACCCGACATCAACGACACCTGGGAGTCCATACGCGATGTGGGCTTCCGGCAGCAGGCCGGGCTGGCCAAGTATTCCTCCGTCGGACACTGGAACGACCCCGACATGCTGGTCGTAGGCAAGGTGGGTTGGGGCACCAACCTGCGCGAGAGCCGCCTGACACCCGACGAGCAATACACCCACATCACGCTGTGGACGCTGCTGGCATCCAACATGCTCATCGGCTGCGACATCGCACAGATGGATGACTTCACGCTCGCCCTGCTCTGCAACAACGAGGTGAACGCCGTCAACCAGGACATGCTGGGGCAGCAGGCCGACCGCACCCTGAAGCAGGGCGACATCGAGGTGTGGAGCCGTCCCCTCGCCGACGGGGCTATGGCCCTGGGCATCTTCAACGTGGGCGATAAGGACCAGCAGGTGGATATGAAAGCCCTCATTACTGCCCTCCCACCCTTGAGGGAGAGTTGGGGAGAGGCCTCCGCCAAGGTCGTCCGCGACCTGTGGCGCCAGAAGAACCTCACCGCCAGCGAGTTCAACGGCACCATCCCGGCCCACGGCTGCAGGTATCTGAAGGTTCAGTAACCCCCGCTCCGGTCATCATCCCAGACACTATAATCGTTCTGCTTCACGCGGGCGTCTCTTTTATGGGGTCACTACAGAGAAACGACCCCGAAGAGACGCCCGTGTTGATTATTCCATCATGAACGTGTTGATTATTCCATCATGAACGAATGATTATTCCATCATGAACGAATAATCATTCGGTCATGATGGAATAATCAACATACCCAGGTGAGTGTGCCAGAAAACCTACTCATCGTCCCATTCTTCGTCCCATTCACCGCGGCTGCGGACGCGGGCGGGACCGGAGTTGCCGCCGCCGTAACCGAAGGGGCCTTCGGTGCCGGTGACGCTGCCGGAGAGGATGTGACACTGGTGCTGGATGCGCACGACGCGCATGGCGGGGTGTTGATATACCTTCTTGTTCATACTACAACTTTTTTATTTTAACCACGAATTACACGAATTACACGAATTATTCATTGATGATAATTATATGGGAATTATATGTTTAAATAAATTCGTGAAATTCGTGTAATTCGTAGTCGTTAATATATACATTCTGTTTTACTTTATCACTACCTTACGGCCTCCGTTGATATACAATCCGGCCTTCGTGGGCTGCTTGTCGAGCTTGCGGCCGTCGGGGGTGTACCACGCATCAACGGAATCCGTGGAATCCGTGGTCCTTATCCCCGTGGCGTCGCCGTCGCCGAGGTTCAGCTTAAATGTCTTGATGTCACCGCCTGTAGCGGGATCACCGGCGGTGAGGTCGTTGCCGAGCTGGAAGTAGGCGCGGAAGGCACCGATGTGGGCACTGGCCGTGGGATAGCAGAGGGTGTTGGCGGCGCCGAGGAAGAGAACGGTGCGGTCATCCTCGGTGAAGTCAATGGGGGCGAAGGTGCCGAGGAAGTCGGCGTAGGTGGTAGAGACGGCGGCAGTGGCGAGGGCGGTGTTGATGGCCTTGGTGTCAGTGTAGCCGTCGGGGATGGTGACGTCGGTGAAGGTCGGGCTGACGAGGTTCTCTGTGCCCTCTGTGTTATTCCACTTGATAATATAAGGTGTGCCGGCGGCGAGGGTGGTCACGGCGCCCTCGTCTGTGAAGGTGAGGGTGAGGGTGCCCGTGGTGCTGTCGAAGGCGGTGGTGCTCAGGGTGCGGACATCGGCGCCCTCGAGGGCGGAACCAGCGAGCGCGAGGGCGAACGGGAGGCAGAGGGTGTTCCAGTCGCCGTCGCGGTAGAGGGTGCGGCCGGCGAGGGTGAAGTCGTAGGGCTGGCCGTCGGCATAGCGGCGGAGGACGAAGTCGTTGCTGTAGTTGTCGAGCAGGGGGATGCCGTTGGTGCGGACCGCGCCGTCGTTGTCGCTGACGTCGCCGCTGCCGGTGCCGACGTTGTTGGCGAAGCTTTTTACGGAGCAGCCGTAGTAGTTGTTGTTGGCGAGGGTGCCGCCGTCGTTGGTGCCGACG
>JAFSZU010000144.1 GCA_017455585.1 Bacteroidaceae bacterium
CAGGGACGCCTCTGGCTGGCCACCTTCGCACAAGGGCTGTTTGAGCTGGACCTTGAAACGGAACAGATTACCGAATATACCACCGAAAATACCATCCTTCAAACCAACAGCCTGACGGACGTCGCGATGGGCGAGGGCAATGCCCTGTATGTGGGAACGAGTCTCGGGGTTTATGCCCTCGATGTCGAAAGCCACCAGATGGAGCGACTGACACAGGAATACGTTTCTGCCCTGTACTATTCCGACCAGACACTATGGGTGGGACAGCGAAACGGACTGCTCGTGAATACTCTAAACACTAAACCCTACACTCTCAACTCTTATGACGGCCTCTCGCACAACTACGTGAGGGGGATCACCGCAGACCATTCTGGAGCCATCTGGGTGAGCACCGCCGACGGACTGACACGCATCACCCGTCGAGATGATGGATGGATCTGTCAGCCCTATAAGGAGGTGGATGGCCTGGGGAAGGCATTCCTGGGTAATCACGCTATCCTCTGCACCTCCAACGGTGACATCATCGCAGGAGGTATCGGAGGGCTGCTACGCGTCAAGCCTCAAACAGAGAACGGGCGATGGCAGACGATGCAGGCACCGCGCTTCACAGGACTGACCTTAGGCGGTCATAGGATAGAGGTGGGAGAAGAAATGGCCGACGGACGCATCCTACTGAAGGAAAACATCATGGACATGCAGACCCTACGTCTGCGATACAGCGACACAGGCATCGGCCTCGAAGTGTCGGCAATGGATTATCCCAACCTGCATCATATTCGCTACGCCTATCGCATCAACAGCGACCAGGCCTGGAACGCGATGGAAAGCAACACCGTCATGCTATGGCGACTACCGCCAGGCACCTACCACCTCCAGGTCAAGGCCATCCGGTCCAACTTGGAAAGTCCGGTGGCCACCTTGACGATTGTCATCACCCCGCCGTGGTGGCAATCGTGGTGGGCATATTGTGTCTATACAATCCTCGCCGCTGCAGCAATTATCCTCTTCTTCCGCCGCCGCCAGCGCCGCCAGTTGCAACGCCTGGAGGGTGCCCGCGAGCGCTTCCATGAGGTCGATGTGAAACCGTCCGAGATCACCGTCAGCCACGTGGACCAGCAACTCATAGAACAGGCCATCGCGCTCGTGGAGAAGAACATCTGCGATTCGGAATACAGCGTGGAGCAGTTCTGTGCAGACATGGGCATGAGCCGCAGCAGCCTCTACAAGAAACTCGTGGCCATCACCGGCCTCTCGCCCAACCACTTCATCCGCACCATCCGTGTCAAGCGTGGTCGCCAACTCTTGGAGAAAGGCGGCGAAGCCATCTCCCAAGTGGCCTACCAGATCGGCCTCTCGCCCAAGATGTTTGCCAAGTACTTCAAGGATGAATATGGTTTCTCACCATCAGAACTGGATAAGGAAGAATATCAAATGACCAACACACATGATTAAGGACGTTCAACTGCGTGTGGCACCACAGGATGCTGCCACAGAACACAATATTACTCAATGCGTTGCAGAACAAGAAGGACTGGACAGGCGCGCCATCCGGGGGGTGCGTGTGCTGCGCCGCAGCATCGATGCGCGGCAGCGGCAGGTGATGGTAAACCTGATGGTGCGCGTGTGGGTGGACGAGGAGCCCGACGAAGAGACATACCAGCGCGTGGAGTACCCCAACGTGGAGGGGCGGCCACAGGTCATCGTCGTGGGAGCCGGGCCGGGCGGACTGTTTGCAGCCTTGCGGTTGATAGAGCTGGGGCGTCGCCCCATCGTGGTGGAGCGCGGCAAGGACGTGCACGAGCGCAAGAAGGACATCGCCCGCATCTCACGGGAACATGTGGTGAATTCCGAGAGCAACTATAGCTTTGGCGAAGGAGGGGCGGGGGCCTATTCAGACGGCAAGCTCTACACCCGCTCCAAGAAGCGCGGCTCGGTGGAGAAGATTCTGAACGTCTTCTGCCAACACGGTGCGCAGACAAGCATCCTCGCAGACGCGCACCCCCATATCGGCACAGACCGCTTGCCGCGCGTTATCGAGAACATGCGCAACACCATCCTGCAGTGTGGCGGCAATGTGCATTTCCAGACACTGATGACCGACCTGCTGATGCAGGACGGGCGCGTGACAGGTTGTGTGTGCCACTGTGCCTTGACGGGGCAGGACATGGAACTGCACGGGCCAGTCATCCTGGCCACAGGGCACTCGGCGAGAGATGTCTACCGGCTGCTGGCAAGGCAGGGGATAGAGATTGAGGCGAAAGGGATTGCCGTGGGCGTGCGTCTGGAGCATCCGGCACACCTGATAGACCAGATTCAGTATCACAGCCGCCAGGGCCGCGGGCAGTGGCTGCCGGCGGCAGAGTACAGCTATGTGCAGCAGGTTCAGGGCCGGGGGGTCTACTCGTTCTGCATGTGTCCCGGTGGCTTCGTGGTGCCGGCGGCCACGGGACCCGGACAGGTAGTGGTCAACGGCATGTCGCCCAGCAACCGCGGCGGACGCTGGTCCAACGCGGGCATGGTGGTGGAGGTGAGGCCGGAGGACCTCGACATTTTACAATTGGACAATTTA
>JAFSZU010000145.1 GCA_017455585.1 Bacteroidaceae bacterium
CCGAGAGAGTGACACTATCCGGGATGCTCACATTGATGGTACCCAGCAGGCGAGTGTGAATGCCCACACCGATAATATTGACCTCTTTGTCGATGGTCAGCGTGTCGCCTGCCAAGGGATAGATACCCTCGTTCAGATAGATGGTGTCGCCTTTCACGGCGGCGTTCACAGCTTCTTGCAGCTGGTCGGGTGCGAAGCCGCGTCCCGTGCCCTCATGCAGGAGCAGGATGGTCTGCCGTGTCTCAGCAAAGGATGAGGCACAGAGAAATAGACTCACAATAGATAATACAAACTTCTTCATGTTTTTATGGATTTGATGATATATTACTAAACTGATTCAAATAATGATGACCGCTCTATGTGACAAGTATGTTGCTTGGTCTCGCGGTCGTAGTTAATGCCAATATAGCAAGCGAGGCGTTCAGCGGCCTCTCTACCTGTTGTATAGCATTCTCCAGACTGCTCGTCGTAGTTCAGAAATCCAAAGTGAATGAGTGCCGTAAGGACATCATCTCTTGAAGTAATATTGAATAACCCGTTGCGAAGTGCCGATGTCAATCCTGATTTATCGACGTACTCGCTGTTGCGTGCTCTCTGGAACCCTGCGTTTCCTATGTTGATATATGTTCCCATGTTTTGATTATCTTTTTTTGTTCGCAAATGTACTACTAATTGTGGAAACGGCCTCTGTTTTTCTCACAAAAAAACTCATCGGACAGTCTATGGGTTGACGATTCCCCATGTTTTCAGCAGCTATATGTGACTCACGGGGGCATCAGCCGATCCTCGTTCATGCGGCTCATGTATTGTTGGATGATGGCTTTCAGTTCGCGCTCCATTTGCGGCTGCTCTGAGCGTTGTCCGAGGATATTGCGCTGAAGGAGACTGTCTGAGAGTTCGTAGAGGGCGGTGGTGCGGGTGGTGGCGGGGTCGAACTGGAGCAACAGGTCATGCTTGACATACTGATAGATGCCGTTGTTGTAGTTGACAGCCCACGTGCTGTCGGGCGGCGTGTGGAAGAGGTCGCAGCCGAAAGCGAGGAACGGTTTGTCATAACCAAGCAGCCCCAGCACGCTAGGCATGATGTCTGTCTGCTGGGCAATGGCGGGTCGTCGTCCGGGTTGCAGCAGCTGGCCGCTGGGGTCATAGAAGAGGATGGGTGAGCAGAAGCCGCCGATGTCGGTCTGGTAGAAGGCGTGGTCGGAAAGGTTGGTGTGGTCGGAGGTGAGGACGAAGAGGGTGTTGCGGAACCATGGCTGCTGGCGTGCCGTCTCGAAGAAGCGCCGCAGGGCATGGTCGGTGTAGCGGATGCACTTGTGGATGATGATGCCCTCCTCGGGGAAGGTGTCGCGGTATGCTTCGGGGATGGCGTAGGGGTGGTGACTACTGGCGGTGAAGACGGCGGTCATGAAGGGTTCCCGCAGCGCAGACATCTGCCGGGCGTAGAACTGTAGGAAGGGTTCGTCCCAGATAGCCCACATGCCGTCGAAGTCCTTGTCACCGTCGAAGCGCGGGTCGGCATTGTATTCCGTGCGACCGAAATACTTCTGGAAGCCCGTCTTGCGGGCGAAGGCTTGGAAACCCATGCTGCCGTTCTCTGCCCCGTGGAAGAAAGCGGTCTCGTAGCCTTTCCCGCCCAGCGCCTGAGCGATGCCACCCACCTCGTTCATGGAGGCGGGTGTGAGGAAGAAGGGTTCGACAAACATAGGGATTCCGCTGAGGATGCTGGGCATCCCGTCGATGCTCTTGCGGCCGTTGCAGAAGCTCCAGCGGAAGGTGGCACTGCTGTCACACAGCTCATCCACGAAGGGCGTATAGCCTTGATACTTGCCGCCCTCCAGCGTCTCGTTGAGTGCACCGATGTATTCGCGCCCGAAGCTCTCGACAATGAGGATGACCACATTGTGTAAGTGCATAGTGTCTTTCAAGTGCATAGTGCCAGAGTGCATAGTGCATAGTGATTGCTGTGACTCTGGATTTCCAGCTGCAAAGGTATCACTATGCACTTCAGCACTATGCACTATGCACTCAGAATCACTATGCACTATGCACTCAGAATCACTATGCACTATGCACTCAGAATCACTATGCACTATGCACTCAGAATTACTATGCACTATGCACTCCAATCCACCATGTACCGGCGTCCATACCTCTTCCAACTCCTCCTCACTCTCGAAGTAGGCGGGGGTGACGAAGACGGCCTTGCCGATGGTGCGGATGAGCGAGAAGGGCGTGTTGAGGATGATGGCCGCCTCGGCGGGACGCTCCACATATTGGTTGGCATTAGAGATGGTGATGGGGCGCACAGCAGTAGTGGCTCCGCCCCTCATGCCAATGACTGTCAGAGGAATATAAGCTACAAAGAGGATGAGGTGAAGGAGGTAATAAGACTCACCCCCGACCCCTCCCGTGAGGGGGGGGAGAGCTGGCGCGGTGTCACCCTCTTTCCAACCGGAGGTCCCCCCTCCCTCACGGGAGGGGTCGGGGGTGGGTCTGCTGTACCCCTTCCACAACAGGGCAATGATTGCTGCCGCCGCCAGCACCAGATACCAGTGGCGAAGCACTTCCACCGCGAAGATGCTGCCCAGGTTGCCTTCATTGGAGAACTCCTGGAAGACGGTGGTGGTGGTGCGCCGGCCCGTATAGGGGAAGTAGGCTGCATCGCACAGATTGATGCACACGGCCAGTCCGTTGACCACCACAAACACCCACTTGGCCACCTGCTGCCACACGCGCCCTTCCTTCCAGTGCAGTGGCACCAGCATGAGCAGGGCATAGAGCACGTTGGTATAGAGGATAGCCGACGTGTCAAACATCCACGCTCCGGTGAAGATGTCACTGAGAGTGTTATGGCTCCAGAACCCCTGAAAGGCACCTGCGTTCTCTGCCCAATAGATGAGGCGACACAGCCAGTAGGCGATGTATGCCAGAGCCATGTTCCAGAGGAAGGCCAGGGGTGTGGACACCGTCTTATAGGTCATATAGTTCATCTAGTTCATCTAGGTCTTATAGGTCTTATAGGTCTTATAGGTCATATAGGTCTTATAGGTCATATAGGTCTTATGGGTCTTATGAGGCGAGGCTCAATTCTCAAATTTCAATTCTCAATTTTCAATTCCACCCGCTGCAGCGCTTGTTCGGGAGTGATGCCGGTCATACAGCGGTAGTCGCCAAACTGACACGGTTTATTGCCAAAGACAGAGCAGGGGCGGCAGGGGAGGTCTGTGCGCTGGATGGCATCGTCCAGCTGCTGTCCCCAACCCAGGAAGCCGCCCAGGGGATGTGTGGCACCCCAGATGCTCACCACGGGCACGCCGACCAGCGAGGCCAGGTGCATGTTGGCGGAGTCCATGGCCACCATCACGCGGCAGTGTGAGATCAGTGCTGCCTCCTCGGCCAGCCCATTGAGTTTGCCTGTCATGGATTCTGTGTGCGGGTGGCGCGCAGCCCATGCCTCTGTCACAGCCCGCTCGCGCTCTCCGGCTCCGAAGAGGAAGATGCGCACGTCGCCGCGTGCGGCCAGCTGCGCCACCACCTGTTCCATCTGCGGCAGCGGATAGATCTTACCCTCGTATGTGGCGAAGGGTGCCACGGCCACCCAGTTCCTCTCTGGTCGCTGGCTGGCATCGAAGTGAGGTAGGGTGGTGGTCAGATCGGCTCCGCCCTCGGGGAAGAGGCTGCGGAACTGCACCTGGAAATCTGGATAGCCCAGACGGCGGAATACGTCGGCATACTTCTCAAAGACCGAACGTTGCAGCGTCTTCTCCGATGCACGGATGAATGCTTTGCGGGCGCGGCGGTCCTTGTGGATATGCTGCACAGTGATGCCCGCCATCTTGAAGCGCGTGCGCAACCACTTGGTGCGCAGCACGTCATGCAGGTCGGCCATTGCCGTGGGCTGTATGGCCAGCAGTTTGCGGCACAGGAAGTTCAGCCCTTTCCAGCCGCTGTGCTCGCCCTTCAGGTCGGCCACGACAAAGTTTACGTTCGGCGGCAGCAGGGCAAAAACGGGCTTGGCCCAGGCACGGCTGCACACGGTCAATCGCACGTCGGGGTGCTGACGCGCGAACGCGTCGATGACGGGCACGGTCATCAACACGTCGCCCATGGCGGAGAAGCGGAGGACAAGGATGTGATTCTTCATTGCAGGGTCTGGCAGTGCCGAAAAACACGTGCGGACGTGAAAGGCTTTACGTGCGGACGTGAAAGGCTTTATGTGCGGACGTGAAAGACTTTACGTGCGGACGTGTTTTCCGGGCCTCTTAGGCGTGCTTGCCATAGAGCACCGGGTTGGTGGCCGGATCGTTGTACATCTTCATCTGCTTATAGACCTTCATCCACTTGCGCCCGGCCTCGATGTCGGCCAGCAACTGGTCGATGGCGGTGCTGAGATCCACCTGCTGTTCCAGCAGCACATCCAGCTTCCGCTGGCACGCGGCGCGGTGCTCGGCGGTGGCATCGGAGCGGGTGACCTGCTCGCGCATGTGCCAGATCTTCAGCGCGAGGATGCTCAGGCGGTCGATGGCCCAGGCGGGGCTCTCGGTGTTGATGGTGGCGTCGGGCAACGGGGTGATGCCGTGGTACTTGGTGTAGAAATAGCTGTCGATGGTCTCCACCAGGTCTGTGCGGTCTTGGTTGGAGCGGTCGATGCGGCGCTTCAGCGTGAGGGCCTCTGCGGGGTCGATGTGCGGGTCGCGGATGATGTCCTCCAGGTGCCACTGCACCGTGTCTATCCAGCATTTGCGGTAGAGGTCGGCCTCGATGCTGCCGATGGGATAGGGGTTCTGGAAGGGCGCATCCACGTCGTCTGTGATGTGATAGTTGCGGATGGCGCGCTCAAAGATGGGTCTTGCGAGTTCGGTAAATAACATGGCAATAATTGACGATTTGACGATTTACGATTTAACGATTTGTGAGGGACAAAGTAACATATTTTTCTGCTAGCTTGCAAGTAAAAAGTCAATTATTCGCTTCTTAGACCATAAAATAAGTCAATCTTTTGGTCGTTTAGGGATTAAGTATTACCTTTGTCCCGAATTTGAGATAGAATAATCCCATGTTGACCCCAACGACACAGGAGACACTGATTCCCAAGATTCGGGAGTACATGAAGACCCAGCCCGTCCAGAAAGCTTGGCTTTTTGGCTCTTATTCTCGCGGAGAAGAAACTCCAGAGAGTGATGTGGATATCCTCGTTGTCTTTGATGACCATGTCTCATTGCTTGGTTATGCAAGGGTTCACCGTCTTCTGGAAGATACGCTCCAGAAGGATGTGGATTTGGTGGAAGAAGGCACACTGCTGCCTTTTGCCGTTCCCAGTGCAGAGCACGATAAAATCTTGATCTATGAGAGAGAAGGTACGTGATATAGAAAGACTGATGCACATCCGGGATGCAATCGTCTCCCTGCAAGAAGGCAGGTCGCTTTACTCTTTGGATTTGTTGCTCAAGAACAGAATCCTGTTCCATGGTTTTGTGAAGGAGGTGGAGATAATAGGTGAGGCAGTTTACAAACTGACACACGAATTCCGAGAATCCCATCCCGATGTGGAATGGCTGGATATTGAGCACATGCGTCATGTGATGGTACATGGCTATTACCAGCTTTCTCCTGTCAAACTTTGGGAAACAGTCATGAATGACATTGATGTGCTTCTCCCTCAAATTGAACAGTATATCAAGGAACTGGAATCTCAATAATTGTTTATTATGTACTGTAGGGATCAGCACTAACTAACGACAATCATACAAACACTACATCTTTATGAAACGACTTCTCTCTCTTCTCTGTGCGCTGTGCCTCGTGGCAGCAACCGCCACTGCGCAACGCAAGACCGACGTGCTGGACCGCGGTCTGGTGGCCGTGCCCGCCAACGTGAATGGCGGCAGCGGCAGTGGTAACTTCGTCAGCTGGAAAATCTTCGGCGAGGAATACTATGACGTGACGTATAACCTCTATGCCAACGGCAAGCTGCTCAAGGGCGGACTCACCGTGGGCTGCTTCAGCCACACCGCCGGCAATGCATCGACCAAGTATCAGGTGGCAGCCGTCATCAACGGCGTGGAGCAGGAACTGAGTGCCGAGGTGACGCGCTGGGAAGGCGGCTACAAGGACATCATGGTGGCCAAGGTCACCGACCGCACGGGGGCTGATGCCACCTCCACCTATGAGCTGAACGACATCTCCCTGGGCGACGTCACGGGCAACGGCATCCCCGAGTTCATCGTCAAGCGCAACTACACCGGCGGCGTGAACGATGCCGCCAACAAGACACGCTTCCACCTCTATGAATGCTACACGCTGGACGGCCGCCGCCTGTGGAGCATCGACCTGGGTCCCAACCTCATGGCCGGCCCCGACGAGCAGTGGGACCTCGTGGCCTTTGACTGGGACGAGGACGGCAAGGCCGAGTGCATCATGCGTGGTGCCGACAACATGATCATCCACACCGCCACGGGGCATGACATCCAGATTGGCAAGATGAACTACTATGCCCCACGCGACGAATACACCCGCGAGGGTGCCGAGTACCTGCTCTATCTCAACGGAGAGACGGGCGAGCCCTTTGATCTGGAGGAAAGGTCAACTTTCAACTCTCAACTCTCAACTTTCAACTATTCACCCATGGCCTACCCGCTGCCCCGCTTCGAGACTGGCGAGAGCGACTATGCCACCGTCTGGGGCAAGAACGACACGGGTCACCGAGCCACCAAACACTATTTCGGCGCGCCCTTCCTGGATGGTCGCCACGCCAGCATCTTCCTGGGTCGTGGATGCTATACGCGCCACAAGATGTGCGCCTTGGACGTGGATCCCGCCACGCACAAACTCACGCAGCGCTGGCGCTGGAACGAGTACAGTGGCAGCAGCCCCTACTTCGGACAGGGCTTCCACAACTTCGCCATCGGCGATGTGGATTGGGACGGACGCGATGAGATCATCTTCGGCAGCATGATCATCGACGACAACGGCAAGGGTCTCTGCACCACCGGTCTCGGGCACGGCGACGCGCAGCACTGCGCCGACCTGGATCCCTACCGCCACGGCAACGAGCAGTTCACCTGCAACGAGACCTCGCCCGCGTGTACTTATTATAATGCCACCACGGGCAAGTACTACTACCGTTTGGCATCCACGGGCGACGACGGCCGCGCCCTCGCCGGCAACTTCTCCAACGCCTTCCCCGGCAGCATGGGGCGCAGCACGCAGAGCGGACTCATCTCACTGACGGCAGACAAGGTCATCGAGGGCGGCCCCGCCACCGGCGGCACCAACGACGCCCTCTACTGGAGTCACCTCAACCAGCGCATCTACTGGGACGGCGACCTCTGCGACGAGGTCATGGACAGCCCGGGCAGTGCCGCCCGCGAGGGTGCCATCTACAAGCCCGGCGGCGGTCGCCTCTTCACCACCAGCGGCTGCAACACCAGCAACAGCAGCAAGAACAACCCCGGAGCCATTGCCGACATCTTCGGCGACTGGCGCGAGGAACTGGTGATGCGCGCCGAGAGCAACACCCGCATCCGCATCTGGACAACCGCCATACCCACCACCTACCGCATCTACACCCTATGGCATGACCACCAGTATCGCAACGCCATGGTCTGGCAATGTGTTGGTTACAACCAGCCGCCTCACAAGAGCTACTTCCTCGGACAGATGGAGGGCATCACCGTAGCACCCCCGCCATTGACCACCACCGGCCGTGTCATTGTGCCCGATGGTTCCGCCATCGGGTCGAAACTCGACGGCCAGCACCTCCTCGTCTGCGAGACCGCCAACACCGCCCTCTCCGTGCAGGACGGAGCCGCCCCGGCCATCGCCACCTTCAACGTGCCCTCATGGGTGCAGGGCACCAACAGCACCATCGTCAACGGCACGGCCAAGGTGAACACCACCCGCTACACCTGCACCGTCACGGGCGGAGCCTTCACGGGCGCGATGCGCCTGGTCAAGCAGGGCGACGGCATCCTCACCCTGCCCGCCGTCAACCAGACCTACACGGGTCCGACCGACATCTGGGCCGGCACGGTCAACTTCGACGGCCAGCTGCTGCAGAGCGACCTCTGGCTCAACCGCTTCGCCGAGCTGAACTCCAACGGCGGCGCGTTCCGCAGTATCAAGATGGACTACGCCTCCATCCTGCGCCCCGGCGGCGAGGGCACCATCGGGCGCATTCAGACAGACACGCTGGCACTGGGCTTCGGCTCACGGGTGAAGTTCGACCTGAATGTGGCTGGCGACGAGCGGCTGGCAGACTGCGTGGCCGTGCGCGGCATCAGCATCGAGGTGAAGAACTGGAACTACGGGCCGCAGTATCTGGCTCCCGTCTTTGAGTTCGCCGTCCCCAAGACACTCGACACCGAAGCACTCACGGGACGTTACCTCATTGCTGAGGGCGTGAAATACCTCAAGGGCAACCTGAAGAACATCGTCATCGAAGGCCTGGGCACAACGCTCAAGAGCCAGCTGGTGCAGGAGGAAGAGAATATTTATCTGGAGATCAGCGGTGTGCGCGATGCGGGTTATGTGGTCTGGACGGGCGCAGAGAGTACCACATGGGAGTTCGGCGGCGAGGCCAACTTCAACCTGCTCTCCACGCAGCCCGATGAGACGGGCACTGCCGATTCCTTCGTCAGCGGCGACCGCGTGCTGTTTGACGACAGCGCCAAGAAGTTCACCGTGGCCCTCAAGGGCGACATCGTGGCAGACAGCATCATCGTGGATGCCACCAAGAACTATACCTTCAACGGCACGGGAGCCATCACCGGCACCAGCAAGCTCATCAAGCGCGGCACGGGAACCCTCACCGTCCAGAATGACAACACCTACACCGGCGGCACACGCATCAGCGGCGGCGTGCTGGCCGTGACCTCTCTGAGCAACGAGAACCAGGCCGCTGGCAACCTGGGCGGCGTCACCACCGCAGCCCAGCGCTTCATCATCGAGAACGGAGCCGAACTGCGCACCACCGCTGCCGTCACCATGGGGTCGCCCATGCAGATTGTCACCACCGGCGGCGGCGTCATCAACAACTCAGCAGACTTTGTGGTCAACAAGGCCATCAGCGGCACCACCCTCACCAAGAAGGGAACAGGATGGATGAAGATGAACACCGCCAGCACGCTGCAACGCTTCATCGTGGCGGCGGGCACCGTCCAGTGTGTCAACGCCAACAAGGTGGCCAACACGCTGGAGTTCCAGGGTGGCACCTACAGCGAGAACACAGGCAGCAACTTCACCATCTATGTCGCCAAAGGCAAGACAGGCACCTGGAACACCGCCAACCGCGCGTCCTACACCAACAAGATCACAGGCGAGGGCACGCTCACCATCTACTGCGAGGAGGAGGTCACCAGCAACTATGCCGCCACGCGCACACAGCTGGGCCTGGACTTCCGCGACTTCGAAGGCACCATCAAGGCCGTGGGCAACACCAACGACAGCGGCCCGCGCTGGACGCTCAATACCGCCAACGGTCTGTCCAAGGGAACACTCGATATTGCCGCCGGACTCACGGTGCAGAACACCGCCAAGACCTTTGCCATCGGCAAGCTGACCGGGACGGGCAAGCTCGGTGGATGGGCCAGCTTCAGCAACAACGGCGGCAGCGGAGCCAATACCTGGCGGGTCGGCAACAACAGCGACTGGAGCTGGGGAGGCACGGTCACGGCCGACTCCAAACTGATCAAGACGGGCACGGGCAAGGTGACCCTCAGCGGAGCCAGCGACCACACAGGCGCCACGACCGTCGAGGCCGGTGAACTCTGTCTCAAGTCTGGCGCACAGCTGGGCACGGGCGCACTCACCGTGTCCAGGGGGGCCACCCTCTCCGGCGTCACCACCGCCGCTGCACCGCTCAACAACCCGACCGTCACCGTCAGCGCAGGAGCCACCCTGCAAGTGGGCACTACAGCCACCGCCACTTCGGGCATGATGAACTTCGGTGGCAACAATGTCACCTTGGCCAATGGTTCAGTACTCAGCCTCGGCGCATCCCGCGGTGCCACGGGCACCTCCACTGGCGGCAGCAGCCTTCAGAATATCAACAAATTGACCATCAACGCCTCCATAGAGGTATATGTTCCCGCGTCACAGTCATTCGCCGTGGGAGACAGCATCCTGCTCTGGAAGAACGTCACCACCGTCAGCGGCAAGCCCACCCTCGCCACCTTCGTCATCGATGCGGAGCAGGGCCTCTTCTGGGATGACACCGACATCGCCAGCGGCATCCTCCGCGTCACCGACGTCGTGCCCGTGGGTATCAGGGAAATGGCTGACGACCAAATGGTAAATGGTAAATGGCTAAATGGTAAATGCTTTGACCTTCAGGGCCGTCCCGTGGCCAAGCCGCGACATGGCCACACCTATATCATCAATGGTCGCAAGGTCCGCTTCTGACCATCTGCATAAAAAGTTGAAAGTTGAGAGTTCTCCAAGCGTGGAGCGTCGCTTCGCGCCGAGCGAAAAGTTGAAAGTTATTTCCCGCAGAAGATGAAGGCTGTGTGCCAGCCAAACTCTCAACTTTCAACTTTCAACTCTCAACTCTCAACTCTCAACTTTCAACTTTCAACTTTGTGGTTGATGGTTAGGCTTTCCGGCTGCGCCACAGCGCACTCATGTCTTCCAGCGTCTTGCCCTTGGTCTCGGGCACCAGACGCCAGACGAAGAGGGCAGCCAGGAAGCAGATGATGCCGTAGAGACCGTAGGTGAACCAGTGGCCGAAGTCGTCGCCCTCGCTGAGGTGCATGTTGAACATGGGCACAAAGGTGCTGGACACGATGAAGTTGAAGATCCACTGGAAGGCAACGGCGATGGCCACGGCTCCGCCACGGATGGTGTTGGGGAAGATCTCGGCAATGAGCACCCAGCAGATGGGACCCCACGAGAACATGAACGAGGCAGAGTATATGAGCAGGCTGGCAGCCGTGAACAGCTCCATGCCGGCGTGGCCGAAGGTGAGGGCTACGCCCATCGCACCTAAAGCCATACCCAGCGAGCCGCTGATGAGCAGCGGCTTGCGGCCCCACTTCTCCACCGTGAAGATGGCCACCAGCGTGAACAAGATGTTGATGATGCCCATGAAGACGGTGATCATCATCGGGTTGTCCATGCCCATGTCACCGAAGATGCGCGGTGCATAGTAGAGGACGGCGTTGATGCCCACGGCCTGCTGGAAGACGCTGAGCATGATGCCGATGAAGATGCACATGACACCGTAGGTCAGCAGCGGCTCGGTCTTCACGGTCATCGTGTCCTTGATGTCCTGCAGGATCTGGGCGGCGCGGCTGCGACCGTTGATCTTGGTGAGGATGCGCTCAGCCACGTCGGAACGGCCGATGCTGACAAGATAACGCGGTGTCTCGGGCACGAAGCAGATGAGCAGGGCAAAGAGACCTGCGGGAACAGCCTCGGAGCCGAACATATAGCGCCAGCCCGTGGTGACCGTCCACTGGGCGGAGGGAGTGATGGCAGCGATGCCGCGGCCCATCTCCTCCACCAGCGGCTGGGTGTGTTCGCCCAGGATGAAGAAGTTCACGAAATAGACCACAAGCTGACCGAAGATGATGGCAAACTGGTTCCAGCTCACCAACATGCCACGGATATTCGAGGGGGCCACCTCGCCGATATACATGGGGCAGATGGCGGAGGCCAGACCCACGCCGATGCCGCCAATCACGCGGTAGAAGTTGAACATGAGGAGCAGCGAGTAGGTGGGCATGCCATGCTCAAAGAACAGAAACTCCGGGTCCATGGAACCCAGCGCGGAGATGAAGAAGAGCAAACCGGCGATGATCAGAGAGCGCTTGCGGCCGAGGTTGGTGGCCAGGAAGCCGGAGAGAGCCGAACCAATGATGCAGCCGATGAGGGCGGAGGCGGAGGTGAAGCCGTGCCAGCCGTCGGTGTAGGTGAAGTCTTTGGCTTCCATGAAGAAAGCTTGCAGACCTTTTTCGGCACCGGAGATAACGGCGGTGTCATAACCAAAGAGCAGGCCGCCCAAGACGGCCACGAGAACGATGGAGAACAGATAGGCTTTGCTGCCCGAAGTTTGTGATTGAGACATAGTTGTATTTGACAATTTAACGATTTACGATTTACAAGTTGACGAGTTGAC
>JAFSZU010000146.1 GCA_017455585.1 Bacteroidaceae bacterium
CGGGCACGACGATGAAAGTGGCCTACGACCTGGGCCGCAAGTCCATCGGCATCGACCTCTCAAACGAATACATCAAGTTAGCCAAGCAAAGAATATGTCAAGAGTCAGGGAACTATTTACCTTTTCAGTAGAGCGCGACGACGTGAACTGGAAAAGCCTGCTTCGCAAGCAGCAGTGCCGCTTCTCGGGCAAGCATTGTTTCAAGGTGCGCAAGAGCCAGGCCAACGTTTCCATCGGCACTTGCACCGTCCGCTATGGCGCAGACGAGAAGGATGTCATCATCTGTCCGCACCGGCTGCTCGAACGCAAGCAGATATTTGCCGACTGCCTGCATCTGCTCACCTCACACCAGCCGGGAAACGAGCTGCATCTTGTTCCCGAAGTAGCCATCCCCGGCGGCAGCGTCGTCTACTTCCTTGTCTCCACGGACGCCAACCGCAAGGTGAAAGACTTCGTGGGCATCGAGCTGCAGACGATGGACACCACCGGCACCGTATGGCCAGAACGCGAGCTCGCACTGCAAGAATTGGGACTGAAGAAGAACGTGCCAGAGCCGGAGAAGACATTCGGCATGAACTGGAAGATGACCGCCAAGACCATCCTCGTACAGCTGCACCACAAGATAGACACCTTCGAGAGCATCAACAAGCACCTCGTACTCATCATTCAGGACCATCTGCTCGACTACATGAAGCGCGAATTCGATTTCGTTCACGTCAGCCCGCAGCCGCTGATAGGCGACTCTATGCACTTCCACTCCTACCGCCTGCAGAAAGAAGACAAGGACTACATGCTGGTGCTCGACAGCCGTTGCAGCACCGACAGCGCAGGAATCTCCAAGCTCCTTGGTCTGAAAGCCGATGCCAACATCGGTTTCGAGGAAATCGCCAGAATCCTTGAAGGCAAGATTTCCGACTCCACGGTATTCTCTATAGCATAAACATGCCGAGCGATATGAACACATATTCGTAGTGAAAGATAAAACAAATTGTGTGCTACTACTTAGACAAGACGATGAAAAAGATTCTGAATTGGGTGCTGGCCGCCACCCTCGTTTGCGGCGCAGGGGTATTCACCGCGTGCAGTAATAACGATGACAACCCGGTAGTTGATAATAGTCTTCCCGAAAAGATTGTCGGCAAGTGGATTCACACCGATACCGACGGGGAGGCGGTCACGACTGACATGAAGTCGGTCTATACCTTCACGAAGAACGGCTCCGCGCTGGAAGGCTTCTACAGCATGTCGATGACGGAGAGCGGCGTGTGGGCCTACAATCAACAGACCGACGTGGCCATCAGCGGCAACGTCATCACGATGACATCGCTCCTCGACGACGGACAGGCGTCGGTGGTAGAACTGACCGACGTCACCGTCAGCGGCGACGACCTGCGCTTCACCGCCAAGACCACGCTCTCGAAGGACGGACAGGTGACGGCCACCTACGGTCCTCGCCAGGAGCACTTCACTCGTGCCGAGGCCGACTACACCGAGGCCGTCGTGGGTCTCTGGGAGATAACCTTCACCAGCGACGACCCTGAGTACGACTCTTCTGAGCCTTACCGCGAACTGTACCGCAGCGACGGCACCGCCAGCTTCTACGACCTCATCGACGGGCAGTGGGTGGAAGAGGAAACGACCTACAGCGAATACTTCGCCGACGGCCCCCTGGTCTGCTTCTGCGGGCAGAAGCCGGGGCAGGAAGGACGGCGCGAGAACTGGGAAATCCTCTCCTGCACGGGCAACGAGATGGTCAACAAAGCCTTCCACCAGCGTGCCGACGGCTCCACCTACACCATCACCGCCCACCTGAAGAAGGTGGAATGGGGCGTCACGCCGAGCCAGAGCCGCGTGGGCTATTCCGCCTGGGAGACGCAGGTCAGCTACACCCACTGCGACCCGCTGCCCAAGACGGGGAAGCCCGAACTGGTCAGCGGCACGTGGGAGATGAACGACGGCATCCTGCAGCACACGGCATGTGAGCAGGCCCCGCTGGCCATCTGCAACTATGTCATCCCCTCCGACCACTACACCATCCAGTGCACCGCCCGCAAGGACGGCGGCCCGGAGGGGTTCATCATCGTCTTTAACTATGTGGATGCGCAGCACTACTGCTGGCTGAACATCGGCTGCGAGGGCAACACGCAGCACGCCATCGAGCAGACGAGCGGCGACAGCAGAATACAGACGGCCGTGCGCCCCGGCAGCGTGGAGACAGGGAAATGGTATGACGTGCGACTGACCCTGGCCGGCGACACCGTCAAGGCCTGGCTCGACGATGCCCTCTTGTTCGACGAAGTGCTCAAACAAACAGAAGAGGTGAAAAGGTACTAATATCATTAACATAAAGTAATATCAAACGTATGAAAAAGCAAATGAAGTGGATGATTGCCGCCATCCGGCCCTTGGTGCTCACCATGGCCTTCTGCGGCACAAGTATGAGCGCACAGGCTCAGAATGACGACATCAAGCACGAGATCGGCATCAGCTACGGCGGCCCGGCCACTACCTACTGGGCTCGCATCGGCACCGCCATCGGCACCGCACTGTATGGTGCCAAATACGAGAACACCTCGTATTTCGGCTCGCTGTCGGCCGAATATTTCTATCACCCGGAGCCCTCGGTGGGCATCGGTGGCATCCTGTGCTATTCCCAGGACAATGACGATATCAACTATGCCGGTTCCATTGGTGACCGCACCACGCGCTACTTCACCGTCATGCCCGCCATCAAGTGGGAATATCTGCGCCGTGATTATTTCGGCATGTACCTGAAGGCCGCTGCCGGCTACACGCTTCAGCGCATCAACGAGACCTACAAGGGACAGGACGAGAGCACCACCGACGGCATATTCAACGTGCAGTTCTCGCTGCTCGGCATGGAAGCCGGCAGTCAGCACATCAGGGCCTTTATCGAACTGGGCTTCGGCGAGCAGGGTATTGCCCTGGCCGGCCTGCGCTATAAGTTTTGAGAAATGAGAAATTAAAAATAAGAACAGAAGACAATGAAACAGTTTAAACTAATGATGATGGCTGCCATCTTGTTGACGGCAGCATGTACCGACCAGACCGACAGCCCCCTCCAGCCTTCAGCGCCGGAGGAGAACAAGGCTCGAATCACCGAGACCATCCGCTATGAGACGGAGAAAACGACGGCGTACAACTTTGAGTACCCTTCCACCGACCCCTACGGCAAGCCCTGCACCCTCTCGGGCACCATCACCATCGGCGATGAGGTGACCACCGCAGCGCCAGCCCGAGGCATGGTGCTCTACAACCACTTCACCGTCTATCGTGCCGACCAGTGCCCTTCGAAGGGCGATCTCGCTGTGCAGAAGATGATTACGGGCAGCGGACTCATCACCGTCTCTGCCGACTACTATGGTTTCGGCATCACCGAGGACAAGCAGCAGGCCTACTGCATCTCTGCCGTCAATGCCCAGGCCAGTGTCGATGCCCTGCTCTCGGCCCGCGAACTGCTGAAAGGGATGGGCTACTCATGGGATGACATCCTCTTCAACGCTGGCTATTCACAGGGCGGACAGACCTCGATGGCAGTACTGAAACTGGTCACGGAGAGGTATCCCGATATCCACTTCACCTACACCTTCGCAGGTGGCGGTTCCTACGACATCCCCGAGACCTACCGGCAGTCCATACAGTCGGGTGAGACGGCCATGCCATCGACCGTCATCAGCGTGCTGCTGGCCTATGACGAGTATTTCCAGTTGGGCATCCCCCGCTCCGACATCTTCCGCGAGCCGACACTCAGTCACCTCGACGAGTGGGTGCTCAGCAAGAAGTACACCCGCGAGGAGATTGACGAAAGGGTGGGTTCCGGTGCCATCTCCGCCTTTGCCACCGACGACCTGCTCAATATGGAGTCCGACCTCTCGAAGCGCTATATGACAGCCCTCGACCGGGACAACCTGAGCAAGGGCTGGAAGGTGCGTGAGGGTGAAAAGATCATTCTGGTTCACAATTTGGCCGATGGTGCCGTGCCGGTGGCAAACACCGAGGCCATGTACAATTTCTTCGTAGAGCAGGGGCTGAACGTGTCGAGAACCAAGGCCGATAATCCCGACATCTACGTCCGCATCGAGAACTGGGGGGCCATCTCTGCCAAGATGCCTGCCCACGAGACGGGTGCGCTGTTTTTCGTAACCGAAGCCGTGCTGAAGGTGTGCGAGGTCCTCGGCATCAAGCTGTGGTTCACCATCACACCTGAGATGCTGGAGGGAATGTAGGTAATCAATTTCTTATAAGACATAATGATGGAAATGAAACATTGGATGATGGCCGCCGTCCTGACACTGTGCGGCTGGGTGAGTGCGCTGGCGCAGATAGACCCGCAGGTGACGGAGATCATGCGGAAGTGCGAGAAAGTCATGTCAAATCCCGACGGCCTGGAGATGACGATGTCTGTTGAAGCACGCATGGTGATAAAACTAACGGGTATGACAGCAACTGTGTTCGAGAAAAACGAAAAGTCGAAAGCCACCATGGTCATGAAGGTACTGGGCAGGGAAGTCAGGACGGAGGAGGGCTTCGACGGGACGCAAGAATGGAGTTACCGGCATATCGACCTCAAGAAGAAAGGCAAGGAGATCAAGGATACCCTCACCATCAAGACAACAACCAAGAAGTCGGAAAGCGACTATGACATCGATTTCGGTGTTGACAAAGAATACAAGACCGCCACGATGAAACTTAGTGGACAGTACTATGAGTTGACATTCACGGATCCCATCAAAAAGGACGACCCCAAGAAGATGGTGGTGAAGATCGACAAGGACACGTACTATTTCCGCGAGATGAAGGCTAAACAGGGCGGCATGTCGATGACCATGACAGTGACCAAAATTAGGTTTGGCGTGAGCGACGATGTCTTCAAGTTCGATCCTAAGAACTATCCCAATGCAGTCATTGTAAGAAAATAGAGTTATGGTTGCAAGAGTAAAGAACTTGAAGATGGGCAGCATCATGAAGCAGTTTCTGCTGTCGCTGGTGGCCACCACCATCTCCATCGTGCTCACCTTCGGCACCGCCGCGTGGCTCGACGGCAAGAAGAAGGACGAGGCCCGGCGCGAGATGGTGATGATGATACTCTATGACTTGGCTGGCAGCATCGAGCAGGTGGAGCAGACCGATTCTGTGTTACGCTGTGGATTCGAGCATCAGGTGGCTCTGGCAGAGAATCCAGACCTGCTCAGGCAGCAGCCCTGGCTCTTTGCGCAGATACTGCCATACGTGCAATTCAAATACTCCAATACCGTGGAGCGCATCTTCTCGTCGAACATCGAGACCATCAACACCCTCGGCAATGTGCTCTTTGCAGAGAATGTTTCGTCCATCTACTTGCTGCGCAACACCTATAAAGATCTTGTATGCGACAAGTTCATGACAGACACACAGGATGGGATGGGCCTGGTCAATTACGAGCAGGTGATGAACCTCAATTTCTGGGGCGATTACATCCTGATGGGAGGTGCAATGCTCGGCGAGATGAAAGAGAAGTTCACCCAGTGCCAGCAGATGATGGACGTGAGCGATGCCGACCTCGCCATCTACCGCCAGAAGCGCGAGGAGATGGAGAAGACCTCAGCTGCAGACAGCACCTTGAATGCGCTGCAGAAAGAGATGCTCCAAGGCAGTAAGCGGCTGCAGAAAGCACTGGAGAAAGGTAAGAAACAAGCAGATAACAAATAGACCGGTGACACTATAGATGGGTCACTTCCACGACGGGTTGTTGGCCGCGGGCGTCCTGTTGCTGCCAGGTGATGGTGACGGTGCGCTGTTCGCCGGGCATGAGGGTGAGGTAGTTATCGCTGTAGGTGGCGGGCAGGATCTGCTGGCCGTCTGTTCCCTTCAGGTTCAGGCGCAGGAAGACGGCGGGTGTCTTGCCGGTGTTCCTGAGCGTCACGGTGGCCTGCTGGCCGCTGACTTTCACTTGTTGTTGCAGTTGTGGTGCGGGCAGTGAGAGCAGCGCACGGTAGTCCTCGCCTTGCGGAAGTCCTTGATTCCCATCGCCTTGCGGTAGTCCCTCGGTCGAGGACTTCTCCTCGCACCCCATGATGTAGAGATTCTCTGAGATGATATCTTTCCCTTTGTAGAGCTGTAGCCGCAGGAAGGAGGCGAGGGCTCTTTTCTGTTCCTTCCGTTCGTTTCCTGTTTTTCCCATTGTTGAGAGCTTCAGCCAGGCCACGGTGCTGTCATCGGTGCTGGCGAGGCGTGCTCGCTGCTGCCCCACGCGTTTGCCGTTCAGGTCAAAGACGGTGGCTACGGCGGTGAGGGCGGTCTGGTCGCCGGCCGAGTGGTTCACTATTTCTATGCTGTCTGTGAGGGCGTTGTACTGGATGTGCAGTGGCTCGCAGGCTTTTTTGCATCCGAAGTAGGCGGCCGTGGGGTCGAAGTAATAGTCGTAGGTCTGCCATACCATGGACGGCCAGCAGGGGTGTGTCATCCACAGCAGCAGTCCGGCGCGGCTGCGGCTGGTGGACTCGAACATGGCACGGTAGCCGTTGTAGTTGATGAGCTGTGCGCGGCGGCAGAACTCCTCGGCCGTGGCGGACTGTCCGAAGCCTGTCTCCACGAGGCGGTTGAAGTCCGAGGCACGTTGTGCTCCCTCGAGCGTGTAGTCATGCTGTCCCCACTGTCGGCTCTGCGGCCAGAGGGCATCGGGGGCGATGGTTCGCTGGAGACTCTCGATGTTCATCACGTTGGGCATGCCGCGTTCGGAATGGATCTTGCCGCTCTGGTTCAGGAAGTACTCGCGGGCGGGCAGGGCACGGTAGGGTCCTTCGCCGCTGACACCCTGGCGTGAGGAGTGCGAGATGTACTCCATGCCGGGGGCCAGCTGGTGCACGTATTGGCGCAGCTTACGGTCGAGGCCCTCGGGCGGGAATCCCTCGTTGCGCCCGCAGTAGAGGCCTATGCTGGCGTGGGAGCGCATGCGGCGGGTATAGTCGTGGGCGACAGCGAGGAAGAGCTGGTCATCGTATGGGTCTGGTCCGTCGGCGGGATTGGCCAGCCAGAAGTCCTGCCAGATCATGATGCCGTGTCGGTCACAGGCTTCGTAGAAAGCCTCGTCGCCAATCTGCCCCACCCAGTTGCGAATCATGGTGAAGTGCATGTCGCGGTGGTAGCCTACGGCGATGTCATACTCGCGGGAGCGGTAGAGCAGGTTGTGCTCGTCGAATCCCCAGTTGCCGCCCAGGGGGATGAAGCGGCGCCCGTTGACATAGATGCGCAGGGAGTCGCCGATGCCCTCGTAGCGCATCTCGCGGAGACCGGCGCGGTAGGTGAGTTGGGGGTTGAGGGTTGAGGGTTGGGGGTTGAGGGTTGAGGGTTCTTGAGGTGTCAAGCGTCCCTGCGGGCCGAGCGGAGAGTTGAGGGGTGTGAATGTATAGCCCGCATCGTAGAGGTAAGGCTCGCCATAGCCGTTGGGCCACCAGAGGCGGAAGCCGCTGCCGGTGAGTTGCGGGAACTGTTCAGGCGCGAAGGTGACTTCCTGCTCGGTGAGGGCCGGCAGGGTGACGGTCTGCTCGAAGCGCACGTCGCCGATATAGCCGCTCAGGATGCCGCGGACAGCTTCACCCGTGTTGTTGCGCAGGAACACAGAGGGCCGGACGCTGGCGGTCTTGCCATCGTCCAGCAGCGTGGTCTGCACGTAGGGGTCGGAGACGGTGACGGGCCCTGTAGCAGTCAGATAGACCTCGTTCCAGATGCCTGCCTGGCGACCGCGCACGGTGGTGATCCAGTCCCATCCCACCGCGGCGTGGAACGTCGGGTTGTCGGCACCCAGGATGCCGCCGTTGTACTGTGTGGTCTTCTCGTCCTTCTCCTTGACGGCGGCGAAGTGTTCGTTGCAGCATATCTCCACGGCCAGGTAGTTGCGCCCTTTGCGCAGCAGCCCCGTGACGTTGAAGCGGCCCCGCATGAATGCGCCCTCGATGCGACCCAGCCGCTGGCCGTTGAGGAAGACGTTGGCCTTCCAGTTGATGCCGTCGAAGTGTAGCCACTGTACCTGTCCTTCAGGCAGTTGGACAACCTCAAATTCATCGCGATACCAGAAGTTGCTGCGGAAGAATGACTCGGAGATCTGATCCACGTCGTCGGCGTAGTTGGGGTTGGGCACGGCACCGATATTGATGTACGAGGAGAGCACCGTTCCGGGCACGGTGGCCACCACCCAGTTCCGCGCGTCGAAGTCGGCCGAGGCAATCTGCTCGCCGGTGGCTGTCACCTCCGAGGCCCGTTGCAGGAGCCATCCGCCGCCGCTCAGTTCATAGCGTCCCTGACGGACACCGGCCACGGTGTGAGGCGTATAGACCACCTGTCGGGGAGAGAGGATCTCCATCTCGCGCAGGGCGTAGTAGCCTGCGTCGCCCGGTTCCTGCAACAGCAGACGCACATAACGCCCCTCGGCCTTCACCCTCTCGGTAGCGATGTCGGCCACGGTGGTCCACGTCTGCGCGTCGTCGGACACCTGAATCTGTCCGCGTCGCGGAGCCTGACACCAGTGGAGTCGCACCTGCTCGATGGGCAACCGCTGTCCTAGGTCGGCATAGAGCCACTGCTGTCCGCCGCCGTTGCTCATCCACAGGCTGGTGAACTGCTGCGAGGGCAGCAGCTCCACCGCGTCGTTGCGGGCATCCTTGAACAGCAGCTCGCGGATGTCCCAGTGGGCGGCACCGTCCATCTCCAGCAGGACCCGCAGGTGTGCCGTCTGCACAGGGCGGTCGAAGCGTATCTCCTCGTTGAGCACGCGGGCTGGCAGGTAGTCCTGTGCCTCCTGCTTGTTGGGGTCGGAGTGGAGCTTGTAGTGCAGCGGCGTGCCGGGCAGCCCCTTGCCACGGAGCGACCCCACGGTCTGCCACGTCACTCCGTCCTCTGATGTCTGGCAGCTGAGGGCATAGCCCTGTGTGGCCACCTGGTCGTCGTAGGCCATCATGCCTGTCACCGTGACGCTTCTGGCGGCGATGTTCATGCCGCCGTCCCAGTCATATTGCAGGAAGGTGGGGCTTCCCAGAAGGATGTTCCGTGAGTATGGCCCGCCGTCGATGGCCCACTCTGCCTCTCGGCGCGGCAGCGGTCCTGCGGGGGTTGAGACCGTGAGTGTGACCGGCTGGCGGGTGTCGCAGATGCCGTCGGTCACCAGGTGTGCCGTGTGGTTGTAGTCGCGCGCCGACGAGGCGTAGGCCGCGCGGTGCAGTGCCACGTTTGTCAGTGTGCCGTCCGTGGTCGCGGCCCAGGTCAGGGTGGGGGAGAAGTTCTCTGCCGGGTCGCCCGGATAGTGCCCGATGCCCCGGTTCTCTTTGTTGTCGCCACCGCTGGCAACCGTCAGTGCCATGCAGGCCAGAAAAATCAGATATGTCATGGTTGTGTATGGAATAGCTGTTGTGGTTCAAATTTACGTCTGCACGTGAAGACCGTTACGTCCGCACGTTCATCAAAAAACGTCCGCACGTGATGCTGTTTACGTGCGGACGTTGTTTTTGCTTTCTCATGATGAATGTTCTGTGTTCCCGCTGGTCGCTGTTACTCGGCGATGAGGAGGAAGTAGTTCTTCTTGCCTTTCTGGACGAGGAGATAGCGGCCGTCGATGAGGTCGGCCGTGGTGACGGGCTGGTCAAAGGCGGCCAGTTTCTCCTTGTTGAGGCTCACGCCGCCGCCCTGGGCGGTCTTGCGCATCTCGCCCTTGCTGGGGAAGCACTGTGTCTCCACGGCCATGAGGTCGATGGCCTTGATGCCTTCGCCGTCGAGGAGGCTGCGGCTGATGCGGAACTGTGGCACGCCGTCGAAGACATCGAGCAGTGTCTGCTCGTCCAGGCTCAGCAGGGCTTCCTTGGTGCTCTTGCCGAAGAGCATCTGGCTGGCTTCCTGGGCCATGCGCAGGTCGTCCTCGCTGTGCACCATCTTCGTGACTTCCTCAGCCAGGCGGCGCTGCAGCTCGCGGCGTCCCGGATCCTCGCGGTGGCGGGCGATGAGGTCGTCGATCTCGTCCTTGGGCAGGCTGGTGAAGATCTTGATGTAGCGTTCGGCATCCTCGTCGGCCACGTTGATCCAGAACTGGTAGAAGCGGTAGGGGCTGGTGTATCGGCGGTCGAGCCAGATGTTGCCCTGCTCGGTCTTGCCGAACTTGCGGCCGTCGCTCTTGGTGATGAGGGGGCAGGTGAGGGCGTATGCCTCGCCGCCGCCCATGCGCCGGATGAGCTCTGTGCCGGTGGTGATATTGCCCCACTGGTCGCTGCCGCCCATCTGGAGCTTGCAGCCTTTATGGGTGTTCAGGTAATAGAAGTCATAGCCTTGCAGCAGCTGATAGGTGAACTCGGTGAAGGAGAGTCCGTCGCGTGCCTCGCCGTTGAGGCGTTTCTGCACGCTGTCCTTGGCCATCATGTAGTTGACGGTGATGTGCTTGCCCACGTCGCGGGCGAAGGCCAGGAAGGTGAAGTCCTTCATCCAGTCATAGTTGTTGACGAGTTCGGCACGGTTGGGCGCGTCGCTCTCGAAGTCGAGGAAGTGTGCCAGCTGCGCCTTGATACAGGCGACGTTGTGTGCCAGTGTCTCCTCGTCCAGGAGGTTGCGCTCCTGGCTCTTGCCGCTGGGGTCGCCGATCATGCCGGTGGCACCGCCCACGAGGGCGAGGGGCTTGTGTCCGCAGCGCTGCAGGTGGCGCAGCATCATCACGCCGCAGAGGTGTCCGATGTGGAGGCTGTCGGCAGTGGGGTCGATGCCCACGTAGGCCGTGACCTGCTCTTTCTGGAGGAGTTCCTCGGTGCCCGGCATCATCTGGTGGATCATGCCGCGCCATTTGAGTTCTTCTACAAAGTTCATGTTTGTCTGTTTATTAGAACCACAGATTACACAGATTTATCAGATTCATGTCCTCTCATTATATCTTGTTATTTCACAGATTAACATAGTTTGATTTATCAGCTATCTTTAATCTGTGAATATATAGGATATAATCTTCATTTGAAAAGAATCCGTTTAATCTGTGTAATCTGTGGTGAATAATTACTTGATATATTCAGCCAGGTCAGTGAGGCGCATGTCGCCCTTGCGCAGGAAGGTGTCGTGCATGGCGAAGGCGGCACTGAGGCAGTGGTGGGTGTGGCCGCTGTACTTCTCGGCATAGCGCAGGTAGTCGCGCAGCATGGGCTGGTAGTCGGGGTGAGCCACGCGGATGAGTTCCTCGGCCTTCTCCATGGCACACTTGCCGCGGAGGTCTGCCACGCCGTACTCGGTGATGACGGCATCCACGAAGTGGCTGGTGTGGTCGATGTGGCTGGCGAAGGGCACGATGCTGGAGATGGCGCCGCCCTTGGTGGTGGAGCCGCAGGTGAAGATGCTAAGGTAGGCGTTGCAGGTGAAGTCAGCACTGCCGCCGATGCCGTTCATCATCTTGGTGCCGCATATCTTGGTGCTGTTGACGTGGCCGTAGATGTCGGCCTCGATGGCAGTGTTGAGGGAGCAGACGCCGATGCGGGCGATGACCTCGGGGTTGTTGCTTATTTCGGAAGGACGCAGCACCAGCTTGTCCTTGAAGAAGTCGATGTCATCATAGATGCCTTTCAGGCACTCGTTGGTCACGGTGAGGGAGCAGGCCGAGGCAGAGAGCACGCGGCCCTCGCGCATCAGCTGGACGGGAGCGTCCTGGAGCACCTCGGTGTAGATGTTGAAGTTGGGCACTTCTGTGCTGTGGCCAAGGGCGCCGAGGACGGCGTTGGCACCGCTGCCCACGCCGCTCTGCAGGTTCAGGAAGGTGGGAGGAATCTTGCCCTCGCGCATGTTCTGGACGAGGAAGTCTGCCACGTTCTGCCCGATCTTGGTGGTGATGGGGTCGGGATCCTTGAAGGCGCGGGCCTCGTCGGGGATGTCGCATTCAATGATGCCCACGATGCGGTCAGCATCCACTTCCACGTAGGGCTTGCCGATGCGGTCGTTGGGGTGACAGATGGGAACGGGTGTGCGATAGGGGTGGTACTCAATCTCATAGACATCGTGCAGTCCCTTGCTCTTGGGGCTGTGGAAAGCGTTAAGCTCCACGAAGATGCCGCGCTTGGCCAGACGGCAGGCGGTGGGGCTGATGCCACCGGCGGCGGTGAGGAAGATGTGGGCCTTGGAGCCGTGAATCTCCACGTCGCAAGCCTCGATGATGGCCCAGTCGATGTCGCCGAGGTAGCCCTGACGAATCTGGGTGGCCATGTTGGAGAGGTTGAGGTCGGTGTAGCGAATCTCGTTGAGGTTCACGTGCTTGCGGAAGTCGGGGTTGGTGGTGTAGGGCGCACGCAGACCGATGGCCTGTTCGTTGGCCAGCACGCCGTCGCAGCTCTGGCCTGTGGAGGCTCCGGTGAAAATGTTGACTTTGAAGGGACGGCCGGCCTCATGCTCGACATGCGCCTTTTTGGCAACTTCGGCGGTGACAGACTTGGGAACGCCGGCGGGTGTGAAGCCAGAGAGGCCCAGTGTTTGGCCATTCTCGATTTGTGCTGCGGCTTCTGCAGCAGTGATGCGTTTGATCATAGTTTTATTTGACAATTTGACAATTTACGATTAGACCTTTTATGCTTTGTTATTTGACGATTCTGTGTGCATTTCTCACTTTGCGGGCGCAAAGTTACGCAAAAGTTTGGAGTATAATGGTTAAAGTTACAAGAATTTGTGCTTTTGGGCAAAGATTTTTGTCATTTTACTTGACTTCGCCTTTTTGAGGTTGTATCTTTGCACCCGAATTTGATAACTTTGATGAAAAAGCTGTTCATTGAGACCTACGGTTGCCAGATGAATGTGGCCGACTCTGAAGTGGTAGCGTCCATCATGCAGATGGCGGGGTATGAGGTCACAGGCAATCTGGAAGAGGCCGATGCGGTCTTCCTCAATACTTGTTCCGTTCGTGACAATGCGGAACAGAAGATTCTTGCCCGGCTGGGGTTCCTCCAGAGCGTGCGCCGCAAACGCCCGCTCATCATTGGCGTGCTGGGTTGCATGGCCGAGCGTGTGAAAGAGGAACTGCTGGAGTTGCACGGTGCAGACCTGGTCTGCGGGCCGGATGCCTATATGTCCTTGCCCGACCTCATCGGACAGGTGGAGTCGGGGCACAAGGCCATCAATGTGGAGCTTTCTACGGTCGAAACCTACCGCGACGTGGTGCCGCAACGACTGCACACCGGCGGCATCAGCGGTTTCGTGAGCATCATGCGCGGCTGCAACAATTTCTGTCACTACTGCATCGTGCCCTATACCCGTGGACGCGAGCGCAGCCGCGATGTAGAAAGCATCCTGCGCGAGGTGCGCGACCTGCGGGACCGCGGCTTCAAGGAGGTGACGCTGCTGGGGCAGAATGTAAACAGCTACGACAACGCTTCAACAGACTTTGCAAGCCTGTTGAGGCGTGTCGCAAGCACTGCTCCCGAGATGCGCATCCGCTTCACCACCAGCCATCCGAAGGACATGAGTGACGAGACACTGCGGGTGATTGCGGAGGAACCCAATGTGTGCCGCCACATTCACCTGCCCGTGCAGAGCGGCAGTGATGCCGTGCTGGCACGTATGAATAGAAGGTACACGCGCGCGTGGTATCTCGACCGCGTGGCAGCCATCCGGCGCATCATCCCGGACTGCGGACTGTCAACAGACATCTTCGTGGGCTATTGCGGCGAGACAGAGGAGGACCACCAGCTCTCGCTATCGCTGATGCGCGAGGTGGGCTATGACTCCGCCTTCATGTTCAAATACAGCGAGCGCCCCGGCACATACGCCTCCAAACACCTGGCCGACGATGTGCCGGAGGAGGTGAAGCTGAGAAGACTCAACGAACTGATTTCCTTGCAGACGCAGCTCAGTGCCGAGGCCAACAGGCGTTGCGAAGGGAAAACATACGAGGTCCTCATCGAAGGAACCAGCAAGCGCAGCCGCGAACAGCTCTTCGGGCGCACAGAACAGAACCGTGTCGTGGTCTTTGACCGTGGTCAACACCACATCGGCGATCGCGTCATGGTGCACATCACCAGCAGCAGTTCTGCCACACTCAAGGGAGACGTGGTGGACGTTGAGGGAGTTGAAAGTTGAAAGTTGAGAGTTGAAAGAGAATAGTAAACAGTTGAAAGTGAAAAAGAGAAGATTATTCCCCATGCAGTGGCTGACGTCCTGCATCAGTACAACCCTCGTGCTCATGCTTCTGGGGTTGGTTGTGCTCTTCGGCCTCTCGGCTCATGAGCTGTCACAGACGGTGCGCGAGAACTTCACCATCACGCTTTTGCTCGACGATGACCTGGATCTGGACGATGCACGCATCTTCCAGGCACGCATGGAGGCGATGCCCTACGCCCGTTCCACCACACTCATCACCGCCGAGGAAGCCCTGAAAGAGGAAACGGAGCGCATGGGCACCGACCCCACCGACTTCCTGGGCGGGCAGAACCCTTACACCGCCAGCATAGAGATGAATGTGGTGGCCGACTATGCCTGCACAGACAGCCTCCTGTGGATCCAGAAGGAACTGCGTGATATGTGGCAAGTCAGTGACGTGGTCTATCAGCAGGACATCATCGAGAACCTGAACCGTACCCTGCAGCGTGCTACGCTCGTGCTGGCCGTCCTGGCGGTGTTGCTCATCATCATTTCCGTGGTGCTGGTGAATAACACCGTGCGTCTGAGCGTCTATGCCCGCCGCCACATCATCCACACCATGCGGCTGGTGGGGGCTTCCTGGGCATTCATCCAGCGACCGTTCCTCAGCCGCAGCCTTGCTATCGGTCTCACCGCCGCCGTGCTGGCCACGGCCTTCCTGCTTGGCGGCGTGCACTGGGCTCGCCAGCAGGATGCATTCGTCCAGACCATCATCTGCCCGCAGACCATCATCATCATGGTTGCCACGGTCTTTGTGGCAGCCCTGCTCCTCAGTGTTGTCTGCACGTGGTTGAGTGTGAACCACTTCCTCAATATGCGCGAGAACGAGATGTATCGTTAACCCCGCTATACAATCTATAGCTTCTATAGCATCTATAGACTCTATAGTATCTATGAAACTCTATTATCTCTATATACAATGGAAAAGAATTTTTTTGCATTTGACCGCATGAACTACATCCTCCTGGCCATCGGCATGGCAGCGGTCGTCATCGGATTCATCCTCATGTCCGGTTCCGGCTCCACAGAGGACCAGTTCAACCCCGAGATATTCTCGGCAATGCGCATTCGGGTGGCACCCATCGTGTGCTTCCTCGGCTTCGCCTTTATGGTCTATGGTATCATGCACAAACCCAAAGACGTTGAGAACTGAATAACGGAAGTAACGGAAATGTTTTCGCCTATTTCAGACGATTCCCGTCTCCTCCGATGTTAAGAATTGATAACTGAATAAATACTTTAATGGATACTATTGAAGCTATTCTTATGGGACTTTTGCAGGGACTCACCGAGTATCTGCCAGTCTCCAGCAGCGGACATCTGACGATTGCTGCAGCTCTCTTAGGAGTGAATGGCGAAGAAAACCTCACCTTCACCATTGCCGTGCATGTGGCCACCGTCCTATCCACCCTCGTCATTCTTTGGAAGGAGATTGCATGGTTGCTACAGGGTCTCTTTCGCTGGGACGGCAAACTGAATGCCGAGCAGCGTTATGTGCTGGCCATCCTCGTCTCCATGATTCCCGTGGGCATCGTGGGTGTCTTCTTCAAGGACTACGTGAAGGAGATTTTCGGCGCGGGGCTATTTATCGTGGGTTGCTGTCTGCTGGTCACTGCGGCCCTGCTCATCTTCAGCTACTATGCGCGCCCGCGTCAGAAAAAAGAGGTATCGCTGAAGGACGCTTTCATCATCGGTCTGGCTCAGGCTGTGGCTGTGCTTCCCGGTATCAGCCGTTCTGGCAGCACCATTGCCACGGGTCTCCTCCTTGGCAACAAGAAGGAGAAACTGGCACAGTTCAGCTTCCTCATGGTGATCCCTCCCATCCTTGGCGAAGCACTGTTGGACGTGGTGAAAGCCATGAAAGGTGGTGCCGAGGCAGTGACCACTGGCATCGGCACCGTACCCCTCATCGCAGGTTTCCTGGCAGCCTTCATCAGCGGCTGTCTGGCTTGCAAATGGATGATTGGCATTGTGCGCAAAGGCAAACTCATCTACTTTGGCATCTACTGTGCCATCGTGGGTGCATTGCTGATCATCTTCAGCTGAAGAAGTCATGAGTCCTATAAGACTTATAAGACCTATAAACCAAACCCTATGAGCCCAATAGAAACCGAGGGATGGGTCGATCCTGGTCGCATCCTCTACATCGACAAGCCTTATCGCTGGACGTCGTTCGACGTGGTGAATAAGGTGCGGTGGCTGTTGTGCAAACGTCTGGGCACCAGGAAACTGAAGGTGGGACATGCCGGCACGCTGGATCCACTGGCCACGGGTGTGATGGTTGTCTGCACGGGTCGTGCCACCAAACGCATCGATGAGTTGCAAGCCCAAACCAAAGAATATGTGGCAACCCTCCGTCTCGGAGCCACCACACCGTCCTTTGACCTGGAACACCCCATCGATGCCTACTATCCCACCGACCACATCACCCGCGAACAGGTGGAAGCCACTCTCAAGACCTTCCTCGGCCCCATCCAGCAGATTCCGCCCGCCTACTCTGCTGTGAAGGTTGATGGCAAACGTGCCTACGACCTCGCCCGCCGCGAGAAAGACGTGGAGTTAAAGCCCAAACTGTTGGTGATTGATGAGATAGAGCTGGTGGCGTGCCAACTTGATTGTGTGGTGACAAACGGCACCACACAATCAAGTGTCATTCCCCGCACCGGCATGAGAAACAAAGCCTTCCTCACCTCGCCCGCTGTTCCAGAGGATGCCCCAGAAGGCTATCCCTCTATTACTATACGGGTGGTCTGCTCCAAAGGCACCTATATCCGCGCCCTCGCCCGGGACATCGGACAAGCTCTCGGCAGCGGAGCACACTTGACAGCCCTGCGCCGCACACGGGTAGGAGATGTTCGAGTGGAAGACTGCCTCCCGATGGACACCTTCCCCGATTGGCTGGAACAACAACCCATGATAACCTAATCCCATATCACACCAATTTGTAAATTGTCAATTTGTAAATTGTCAAATCGTAAATCGTCAAATCGTCAAATCAATATATGAAGCTCTCACAATTCAAATTCAAACTCCCCGAGGAGCGCATTGCCCTCTATCCCGCACCTTTCCGTGACGAGTGCCGTCTCATGGTCCTCCACACCCAAAGCGGTGTGATTGAGCACCGCGAGCATTTCTATGACATCCTCGAATACTTTGATGACCATGATGTCCTGGTTTTTAATGACACCAAGGTCTTCCCGGCCCGCCTTGAAGGCAACAAGGAGAAGACGGGTGCCAAGATCGAGGTCTTTCTTCTGCGAGAGCTCAACCCGGAGTTCCGCCTCTGGGATGTACTGGTGGAACCCGCCCGCAAGATTCGTATTGGCAACAAACTCTATTTCGGTGAGGACGAGAGCATGGTGGCAGAAGTCATCGACAACACAACCAGCCGCGGTCGCACCCTGCGTTTTCTCTACGACGGCCCGCACGAGGAGTTCAAAGAGGCACTCTTTGCCTTGGGCGAAGCGCCCATTCCCCACAAGATACTGAACCGTCCTGCCGAACTACAGGACATGGAGGACTTCCAGTGTGTCTTTGCCAAGAACGAGGGTGCAGTGACAGCCCCAACCGCAGGTCTGCATTTCTCCAAGCAGCTGCTCAAGCGCATGGAGATCAAGGGCATTGAGTCGGCGTTCGTCACTCTACATTGCGGCCTTGGCAATTTCAGAGACATTGATGTGGAGGACTTGTCCAAGCACAAAATGGAGAGCGAGGAACTGCATGTGAATGCTGAGGCGTGCCAGATTGTCAACCGTGCCAAGGACGACGGCCGACGTGTCTGCGCCGTAGGCACCACTGTGCAGCGTGTGCTGGAGACGGCCATCGGCGCCGACATGCGCCTGAAGCCCTTTGATGGGTGGACCAACAAGTTCATCTATCCGCCCTACGAGTTCGGCATCGCCGATGCTATGGTGGCCAATTTCTACATGCCGCTCTCCACGCTGCTCATGCTCACTTGTGCCTTCGGAGACTACGATTTGGTGATGAAAGCCTACAAGGAAGCCCTGCGTGACACCCGTTACCGCTTCGGTACATACGGCGACGCCATGCTCATCCTTAAGGACTAACATCATTTACCATTTAGCCATTTACCATTTAGCCATTTACCGTTTTACCATTTAGCCATTTACCATTTACTATTTATGTACTATTTAAATCATTGGCTATTTGCAGAACGGTCGGAGCCATTATCAATGCCAATAAAACTCATCGTCAATAAATGGTAAATGGTAAAATGGTAAATGGTAAATTAGTTTATCTCTCCCTTGGCAGCAATCTGGGTAACCGTCATGCCTTGTTGCTGCGTGCCATTGACCTACTCGCCCGTCGGGTAGGTCGCCTCCTTCGCGCCTCATCCTTCATCGAGACAGAGCCGTGGGGCTTCAACTCGCCGCACCCGTTCCTCAATGCCGCCGTTTGTCTCCAGACCCCCCTCGCACCCCATCAGATCCTCGCCGAGACACAGGCTATCGAGCGTCTGCTGGGTCGCAAGTCAAAGTCGGTGGTCAGCGGTTTCCCCGCTGACAAGTCCCTCCCCTCCTATCAGGACCGCCCCATCGACATAGACATCCTCCTTTATGGCAATCTGCACCTCTCAACGCCTGAACTGACCATTCCCCACCCGTTGATGCACCTCCGCGACTTCGTCCTCCGTCCCCTTCGCGAAATCATGCCGCCAGAAGAATGGGAACAAGTCATGCGACGGTGAGAACCACCGTCACAGCTGTTGCATGTCATTCAAGTGCTTGTAATAACCATTGATGGAGAGCAGCTCCTCGTGGGTGCCGCGTTCGACGATGCGTCCTTCGTGAAGCACACAGATGAGGTCGGCGTTCTTGATGGTGGAGAGGCGGTGGGCTATGGCGATGGTTGTGCGTGACTTCATCAGTCGCTCCAGGGCCTCCTGCACCAGTCGTTCGCTCTCGGTGTCAAGGGCACTGGTGGCTTCGTCGAGAATAAGAATTGGCGGGTTCTTCAGGATGGCGCGGGCAATGCTGATGCGCTGTCGCTGTCCGCCGCTGAGGCGGCAGCCGCGGTCGCCCACGTAGGTGTCATAGCCGTGCTCGCTCTGGAGAATGAAGTCGTGAGCGTTGGCAATCTTGGCAGCTTCCACCACCTGTTCCATCGTAGCCTCTGGCACGCCAAAGGCGATGTTATTGAAGAAAGTATCGTTAAAGAGGATGGCTTCCTGGTTGACGTTACCGATGAGCGAGCGCAGGTCATGGAGGCGGAGGTCCTTGACGTTGATGCCGTCAATGAGAATCTCGCCACCTGTGACATCGTGGTAGCGGGGCAACAGATCGACAAGGGTTGATTTACCGGAGCCCGACTGCCCTACGAGGGCTATTGTCTGTCCCTTCGGTACGATAAGATCCACGCCGTGGATGACCTCCTGCGGGTTGTTGCTGTAGGAGAAGTGCACATCGTGATATTCGATGCCATGAAAAGCCCCTTCGCCAAGGTTGCTGAGACTGACGGGCTTCTCGGGCTCCTTGATGGGATTCTCGGCATCCAGGATCTTGTCGATGCGCTCCATGGAGGCCAGTCCCTTGGGGATGGCGTAGCTGGCCTTGGAGAGATCCTTCAGCGGATTGATGACGCTGTAGAGAATCACCATGTAGAAGATAAAGGTGGGCGCGTCGATGGGTGACTGGTCAGAGAAAATGAGCGTCCCGCCAAACCAGAGGACAATGACGATGATGCATGTTCCCAGGAACTCGCTCACGGGGTGTGCCGAGGACTGTCGGATGGCCACTCGGTTGGTGGCATCGCGGAACTCGTTGCTGACGCGGCAGAAGCGGTCCAGCATCTTGTCTTCGGCAATGAACGCTTTGATGATTCGCAGCCCGCCCAGCATCTCGTCCAGTTGACTCATCGTCTCGCTCCACTTGGACTGTGCATAGAGACTGTCTGCTTTCAGGCGACGGCCGATGGCTCCCATAATCCAGCCCAGCACGGGGATGACAAGCAGGGTAAAGAGCGTCAGCTGCCAAGATATGAAGATGAGCGTGGCGAAGTAGAAAATGATGAGGATGGGGTTCTTGATGAGCATGTCCAGTGAGGACGTGATGCTGTTTTCCACCTCTGTCACGTCGCCGCTCATGCGGGCGATGATGTCACCTTTGCGCTCATCGTTGACAAAGGCCAGCGGCAGGTGCAGCACCTTATCATAGACCATGATGCGTATGTCGCGGACGATGCCCGTGCGCAGGGGTACCATCACGGCCGATGACATGAAGTAGCAGAAAGTCTTGAGGAAGGTGGTGACGACCAGGAAGAGGCCAATCAACAGCAATGCTGTCTCCCGACCGAACCTGCCTATCAGCAGCGTAGTGTAATAATAGAGGTTGTTGATGGCGATGTCCTTGATGCCTTCCGGGCCGTCCCACGGCATGAAGTGGTAGGCTGTGGTGTCCATGCCGAAGAGCATCTGCAACATGGGCATGATGCTCATGAAGGAGAATACATTGAGCACTGCCGAGAAGAGATTGGCAGCAACCGCCCCCGTGATATAGCCTTTATAGGGTAGCGCAAACCGGCGCAGGACATGAAGGAAAGCAGAGAAAGAACTGTTATTCATTGGTCAGGACACAAGTCAATCTTTAATGTGATGGCCGCATGTGCTGTCACACCTCTTCATTCTCGGTGCGGGCGATGATTTCGTTCTGCAACTGCGCGGTCATATCGTTGAAGTAGTCTGAGTACCCGGCGACGCGGACCAGGAGATCCCTGTAGTTGTCGGGGTGCTTCTGGGCATCGAGCAGGGTGGCGGTATCGACGATGTTGAACTGGATGTGGTGGCCGCCGAACTTGAAGTAGGTGCGGATGAGGTGTCCGAGTTTCTTCATGTCTTCCTCGCGCTTCAGCAGGTTGGGCACGAAGCGGACGTTGAGCAGTGTGCCGCCGCTCTTGGTCTGGTCGAGTTTGCCTAGCGACTTGATGACGGCTGTGGGGCCGTGGCTGTCGCTGCCATGGGCGGGGCTGGTGCCGTCCGAGATGGCGAAGTGTGCGAAACGGCCGTTGGGTGTGGCACCGCAGACGCTGCCGAAGTAGTTGTGACAGGTCGTGGAGAGCATGTTTAGCTGCGTCTTTCCGCCGCGGGTGTTGGGCCGGCCCTCGATGGCCTTCACCAGGTCATCATAGACGCGCACGGCGATGTTGTCGGCATACGGGTCGTCATTGCCGAAGAAAGGCGTGTGGTTGCGGATGTACTGACGCACCACTTCAAATTTACGATTTGACGATTTACCATTTACCATTTCTCCTGTTCCCCAGTTGCTGGCGCACGCCTCCAGTATCTCATCCATCGTATAACGCTTGTCCTCAAACACATGCTTCTTCAAGGTCGTGAAGCAGTCTGTGATGGTGCCGAGACCTGTGCACTGGATGTAGGTGGTGTTGTAACGGGCACCGCCGCTGTAATAGTCCTTGCCCTTCTCAATGCAGTCGTCGATGTAGAGGCTGAGGAAGGTGGCGGGGGCATAGAGCGAGAACATTCGCTCGATGTAGTTGTTCACCGAGAGCTTCAGGTTGACGAAATACACCATCTGCTTGTGCCAGGCGTCGTAGAGTTCCTCGAAGGTCTTGAACGTGCGCGGGTCGCCGGTCTCCAGTCCCAGCTTCTTGCCCGTTTCGGGGTCAATGCCGTTGTTGAGGGTGATTTCCAGTATCTTCGGGGTATTGAGGTAGCCCGTGAGCAGGTAGGCCTCCTTGCCGAAAGCACCCACCTCTATGCAGCCAGAGCAGCCGCCCTCGCGGGCATCCTCCAGCGTCTTGCCCTCGCGCACGAGTTCCTTAATATAAGTATCTGGGTTGAAGACCGAGGGGTAGCCGTGCCCCTGACGGATGACCTTGATGCCCTCAAGCAGGAACTCGTCGGGCGTGTTCTCTGCGATGTGTATGCTGAGGCCGGGTTGCAGCTCATGTAACTCTTCCTGGATCTCCAGAATCATGTAAGAAATCTCGTTGGCCGCGCTGTTGCCGTTGCGGTCCACGCCACCGATATTGATGTTCGTGAAGTCGTTGTAGGTGCCGCTCTCCAAAGCCGTTACGCCCACCTTCGGCGGTGCAGGCTGGTTGTTGAACTTGATCCAGAGGCACGAGATGAGTTCCTTGGCTTGGTCACGTGTCAATGTGCCTTCTTCCACCCCCTTCTTGTAGAAAGGATAAAGGTGCTGATCGATGTGTCCAGGATTCATGCTGTCCCACCCGTTCAGCTCCGTGACGGTGCCCAGGTGCACAAACCAGTACATCTGAATGGCTTCCCACAGGTCACGTGGCGCGTGGGCTGGCACATGATGACAAACGTCTGCTATCTTCTTTAATTCATTCTTCCTTTGAAGGTCGTTTGTTTGGGCTGCCATCTTCTCTGCCAACTCCGCATGGCGCTCTGCGAAGAGGATGGCCGCGTCGCAGGAGATGGCCATGGCCTCCAGCTCCTGCTGCTTGTCGGTGGCTTCGGGGTCGTAGATGTAGTCGAGGCTTTTGATTTTGGCTTCGATGCGGGCCTTCACGTCCAGGAGTCCCTCATGGTACATCTTGCCGTCCATTGCGGTGTGTCCGGCTGCGCGCTGTTCCATGAACTCCGTGAAGACGCCGGCGTGGTAGGCCTCTTCCCACTCCTTGGAGACGTGGTTGAAGATGCGCTCGCGCTGTGTCTTGCCGGCCCAGTAGGGGATGACCTCGCGCTCGTAGGTATCGATGTCCTCCTGCGAGATGGTGTAACGCTGCAGCTCGCGCTCGTTCAGCGTATGCAGGTCTTCCACACTGTGGCAGGTCAGCTCGGGGAACGTGGGCACGGCCTTGGGCAGTGGGCCGCGCTCACCCACGATGAGTTCATCCTTGCCGATATAGATTGTCTTCTTTTTACATATCTCATAGAAGTTGCGGGCGCGCAGCACGGGTGTGGGCATGGTGCCGTAGTTCTGTTTGTAGAACGCCGTCTCAATGAGTGCGCGCTCGATGCTGAGCGTGGTTGGGGTATCAAAGTTCTCTTGGCGGAGCCGCTTGATGCGCTCGTTCATGCCGCCTTCATTCTCTGGATGTTTGATGCTAAAGTTCATGGTGCTTCACGTTTTTGCGGCGCAAAGGTACATATTATTTACGATTTTGCGATTTACTATTTACAATTTATTTGAAGAATACATCTTTTTTATGCCTTTTTATCCCATGCACAAATAAAAAGTTGGATTTTGCTTGCGCATCATGAGGAAACGATGTACTTTTGCAAGGTCATCAATCAATCATCAATAATATGAAACACTATCTACTTTCTCTGATTCTGTTCCTGCTGGCTCTGCCCATGTGCGCCCAGGACACACCACAACTCACCAATCTGCCGACGGTCTATATCAAGACCGCCAACGGCGCGGCTGTCACCACCAAGAAGACATTCGTCAACGCCACGTGGACGATGGTCGATGGCGACGAGACAGAGACCATCACAGGCATGAAGATACGCTGCCGCGGCAACTCCACCTTCAGCGGTGCCGGTGCCACCAAGAAAGCCTACCGCATCAAGTTTGACAAGAACGTAAGTCTGCTGGGCGATAAAGGTGTGGCCGACAAGAACTGGGTTTTGATGGCCAACCACTATGACAAGTCGCTCATCCGTAACGCACTCACCACCGACATCATGGGCCGCTTCGTCGGCATGGAGTTCAACCCCGGCGCGCGCTTCGTGGACGTGGTGCTCAACGGCACATATATCGGCAACTATCAGATTACCGACCATCCGGATGTGGAGAGCGGCCGACTGGACATCGAGACGCCGGGCGAGCTGGCCGAGGGCGAGGAACCCAGCGAGGGTTTCTTCCTCGAGGCCGACGGATGGAAGGACCACAAATATGTGACGACCACCAAGAAAAGTGTACCCGTGCGCATCCACAAGCCCAAGGACGGCGAGGTGACGACGGCGCAGGCCAACTACGTAAAAGATTGGTTAGACCGCTTCGAGACGGCGCTCTTCAGCAAGGACTACAAGGATGCGGAAAAGGGCTATCGCAAGCTCGTGGATTCAATATCACTGGCCAACCTCTATCTTTGCACAGAGATGAGTGCCAACTATGACGGCTTCTGGAGCACCTACCTCTATAAGCGCCCCAACGACCAGCGCATGTACTTCGGCCCCCTGTGGGACTATGATATCGCCTACAACAACGACACGCGCGGCAACGACACTTCCACCCGCATGATTGTCGATATCAACACCGGCGTGTGTCGCACATGGTTCATACGCATGTGGCGTGACCCGTGGTTCCGACAGCTCATCCTGCGCAGATACAACGAACTGCGCGAGGCCGGCATCGAGGCCCACCTGCTGAACGCCGTGGATAGCCTGGGCACGCTGCTGGCACAGTCGGCCAAGCTGAACTTCGACAAGTACGGCATCAACACCAAGGTCTATAATGAAGTGGTGATGCGCAACACCTACGCCGAGTATATCACTGACCTCAAGAATTTCCTCACCAAGCATTTTGCCTACCTTGACAAGGAACTGGTCGAACGCGCCAACGCCACCTATGAGGACGATGCCCGTGAGTTCGAACTCAACGTCAACTACTTCTACCGCATACAGAATGTGAACGCCAAAACCCTCTTCGACGTGGTGGACGAGGGCCTGAAGGAGGGCAGTCTCACCTATCTGTGGACAAACGACACCACCCGGCGCACACAGCAGTGGAGCATCAAGCAGGTGGGTGATGCCTACCAGTTCATCAACCGTGCCAGCGGGCTGGCACTCAACGCACCCAGCGGTGACCTCAGTACACGCCTCAACATCGTCCAGCCCAATGCTGAGGACGAGGCACAGCTTTGGAATATCGTGCTGGCCAGCGACGAGGCCAGCTACTACAACATCATCAACAAGAAATATGAGCGCACGGCAAACGTGGAGGGTGGCAACACTGCTGCTGGCACGTCACTCATTGCCTGGAAGAGCGATGCCAGTAACCAGACCAGCCTCAACCGGCAGTGGATCATCACGCCCGCCGACTTCAACTCCGACGAGGTGTGGAACATCGGAGACATCACCGAGGTACTGCAGACAGAGATTGCCAAGTACGAAGAGCTGATGGCCGCTGAGTCTGTGGGCACAGGACCAGGGCAGGTGAGCCAGGCCAGCATGACCAAGCTGGCTGCCATCATCGCCGAGGCCAAGGATGTCATTGCCCAGGGTAAGTTGAACACCAACCTCACACATACCTATATATATTATATGGAACGCGCGTGGGCAGCCGTTGAGGCCAGTCGCCGTGCCGAGGGTGAGGAGGAACCCATCGACTTCGATGCTGAGGGCAACTATCACCTCTTCCGAACGGCCGACGGAGCCAGCACAGCCACTGTAGATGCCGCCTTCGCACAGAACGGCGACACGCCGTGGGGCTTCTACCGCTACACCGTGGCAGACGGTGCCTACATACGCTTCTCCACTTTCGACACCAACAACTCCAAGGCCAAAGCCGCCAACGGCAGTGCCTGGTACACCAACGTGGAATATGTCTTCGTGACCGAGAATGGCAACGCCCACGCCACGCCCACCGCTTCCCCCGCTGTCATGTTCACCGCACCCCAGGACGGCATCTACTACGCCACCGCCACTGTCTTCCGAGACAAAAGCGGCAAAACCAACGCGCTCTACCTGCGTAGCCGCTACCTTGACGCTGGGGAATCGCAGTGTGACAAGGATGAGTGTATCTTTGCCAAGGGCTACGGCACGGTCGAGTTCGACGGCTCTGACGGTAAGGTGCCGCAGACGCTGGACTTCTACATCAGCATGAAGCAGGGCACCAGCTTTACCTTCGAAATTGAGAACTACACCTCCGGCTCGGATGCCGACGGGCGCACACACATCGCCGACCTGGCCGTGGCATCTTGTCGCGCCGAGGGCAAGCCCTTCACCTTCGCCGAGGCCAGTAAGTATCCCCGCTTCTACGAGCCGCTGGTGACCGGCCTGGCACCGGCTCTGCCCGCTATGCCTTGCCAGCAGCTCTTCGACCTGTCAGGCCGTAGGGTCAAAGCCACTGGCAAACTGCCCAGCGGCATCTATATTCGTAACGGCCAGAAAGTTGTCAGATAGCCGAGTCTTTGAACTAAACGAACAAATAATGGACTGGCTCATTAACCTCTTCACCAACACAGACAGCATCGCGCACATCGTGGTGCTCTACTCGCTGGTCATCGCCGTGGGCATCGCCCTCGGACGATTCAAGATCTTCGGCATCTCGCTCGGTGTCACCTTTGTGCTCTTTGCCGGCATCCTGGCCGGGCACATCGGCTTCACGGGCACGCCCGAGGTGCTCAACTACGTGCAGGACTTCGGTCTCATCCTCTTCGTCTATTGCATCGGCTTGCAGGTGGGACCGGGCTTCTTCGAGAGCTTTGCCAAGGGCGGCATCACGGCCAACGCGCTGGCCATGGGCGTCGTGGGACTGAACGTGGTGACCATGCTCGCGCTCTACTTCATCCTCTTCTATGACCCGGCTGTCAAGGGCGGCGAGAACGTCTGGAACCTCTCCATGATGACGGGTGTGCTCTGCGGTGCCATCACCAACACGCCGGGCCTGGGTGCTGCCTCCGAGGCCGTCAATTCCATCTACAAGGGTGCTGCACAGATTCCGCAGATAGCCTCGGGCTATGCCTGTGCCTATCCCCTTGGTGTCGTCGGCATCATCGGAGCCACCATCGCTGTCCGCTACATCTGTCGCATCAGCCTGAAGAAGGAACAGGAACAGATTGAGCAGGAGATGAACGAGAACCCCCACGCCAAGCCTCATCGCATGACGCTGCGGGCCGAGAACAGGGCGCTGGCCGGGCGCAGCATCCTGCAGGTCAGAGACTTCCTGGGGCGCAACTTCGTGTGCTCACGCTATCTGCATGACGGCCACGTCACCATCCCCAATAAGGACACCATCGTCAATGTGGGCGACCTCATGTATATCACCTGCGCCGAGGATGACTGGGAGGCCATCTCCGCCTTCATCGGCCCTGTGGATCACTTGGAATGGGAGCAGCAGGACGTGCAGATGGTCTCCAAGAACGTGCTCGTCACGCAGCCCGCCGTGAACGGGAAGACCTTCGGACAGCTCCACTTCAGTTCCGTCTATGGTGTCAACGTCACCCGCATCCATCGTAACGGCATGAACCTCTTTGCCGACCGCAACCTGCGCATCCAGATTGGCGACAAACTCGTCTGCGTGGGTCCGGAGGATGCCATCGAGCGTGTGGCCAACATGCTGGGCAACGAGGTCAAGCGCCTGGATCATCCCAATCTGGCCGCCATCTTCATCGGCATCGTCGTCGGCATCGTCTTCGGCATGATGCCCATCGCCCTGCCGGGCGTGCCCACGCCCGTGAAGCTGGGTCTGGCCGGCGGACCGCTTATCGTGGCCATACTCATCGGGCGTTTCGGCTACAAGGCGCATCTGGTATCCTACACCACCACCTCCGCCAACCTCATGCTGCGTGAGTTCGGACTCGTGCTCTTCCTCGCATCCGTCGGCATCAAGGCCGGTGCCACCTTCTGGCACACCGTCACCGAGGGCGACGGCCTCACTTATGTCTGGACCGGATTTCTCATCACCGTGCTGCCTATTTTGATAATAGGTACGCTCGCGCGCATGAAGTACAAGATGAACTACTTCACCCTCATGGGACTCATCGCCGGCAGCACCACCGACCCGCCGGCCCTGGCCTACGCCAACCAAACGGCTAACAACGATGCGCCCGCCGTGGGCTACAGCACCGTCTATCCCCTCTGCATGTTCCTGCGCATCCTCACCGCACAGCTCATCATTCTGCTGCTCTACAGCGTTGTGTAAGCCCCTCGCAGCCCCTAAGACGGAGGTGAGTGATGCTACCACTCGATGACTTCTGCGTCGCCGAAGCGGTCATAGCCGCTGATGAGCACACGGTCGCCGGCTTGCAGACCTTCCAACACCTCATAATGCTCCGTGTTCTGCCGTCCCAGCTTGATGGGCACGCGCCGGGCACGGTGCTGTGTTTTATCCACCCGCATAATCCACTGCCCGCCCGTCTGGGCGTAGAAGTTGCCGCGTGGGAGGATGAGCCGCCGCTCCGACTGCCCCAGCTCGATTTGCAGACGGAGGGTGAGACCCTGGCGTAGAGCGGGCGGCGACGCCGTCGCAGCCAGCTCTACGCCGAAACTGTGCTCCTGCACCTGCGGCGTGATGCGGCTGACTTGCAGGGCAATGCGCTGTCCTTTGTAGAAGGCGGTGGCGGGTTGGCCGTTCTGGATGCGGTCGATGTAGTATTCATTCAGCCGGGCGGTCACCTTGTAGTCGGTCTGCACGCCGATTTCACCCACCTGCTCGTTGGCGGCTATCTGTGCGCCGACGGTGGCGTTGAGGTTGCTGATCTGTCCGTCTGTGGGCGCGAGGATGACAAGGGCGGCACTCCGTCTGTTGCTGCTCTCCAGCTTCTGCGCCTCCATGGCCATCTGCTGCTCGATGAGCTGGCGGCCCAGCACATTCAGCACAGAGTCGTGCCGCAGGTTCTCGATGGTCAGTAGCGTGCGGCGGCGGTTGTATTCATATTCCTCCTGCGCCACCTCCAACTGTGCCTGGCTCTTCACACCCATGCGCGCCTCCTCCTGTTCCAGCTCAAAGTTCTTGGCCATCTTCCTCAGCTCGAAGTCGGCCTGCAGGGCTTGCTGCCGCAGGGTGATGCTCTTCTGCTGCATCTCGATGAGCTGCTTGCGGTGCTGCATCTGCTGCAAGTCATGGTTGCGCCGCTGGTCTGCCATCTCCTCCAGCACCTTCGGGTTAGAGAGCACGAGGATGGTGTCGCCGCGCTGCAGCAGGTCGCCATTGTGACAGCAGATGCGCTCCACCGTGCCGCCCTCGGCGGCACTCACACGCATCGACGCGACGGGGCAGACGAGGCCGTTCACATCCACGTATTCCAGGAAGTCGCTGTCGCACACCACGGCCAGTTCATCGCCGCTGACCTCCACTTTCAGGGTCTTCGGTCTCAGCTGCAAGACCACGACATAAGCCATCAGGGCGATGAGTACGGCACTGCCCAACAAATACATACGGTACTTCACATACCACGGCTTAGGGGCTAACTTAATATCCATGATTCCTTATCTTTTATACACCACAGATTGCACAGATTACACGGATTACCTATCCTCTTGTCTTTTTTAATTTATTTCGATATTACACAGATTTTTAGTGAAAGACTACGCGAGAATGGTGTACTGTCTGAAATCTGTGAAATGATAGACCAAGATTTCATATCAGAGAACAAGAAAAATCTGTTTAATCTGTGGTATATTATTAGAACTTCAAAGTGAGGCTGCGCAGTCCGTAATACAGGCTCCAGTAGGCCTGCAGGGCACTGATGAAGGCGCGCTGGGCGTTGTCCTTCTCGCTGATGCTGGTGTTGAACTCCAGTAGGCTTGTGCGCCCTTGCAGATACATCCACCGCGCCACCTCATAGCGCCGCAGGGCTGTCTCCCGCGTGCGGTAGGCAATCTTCACGCGGTAGCCTTGCAGGTTGTATTGCCTGACCATCTTCCGCACGTTCAGCCGGAAGTCCTGCATCGCCTGTTCACTCTGAGTCTGCGTCAGCTCCAGCCTCGACTTCGCCACCTGCACCTGTCCCTTGCCGCGTCCCCAGTCGAGCAGGGGCAGCGACAGTGACAGGCTCACATACTGCTGGTTGAGTGGCTTGGTGTAGGCTTCCTTCAGTGTGACACCTGTCTGCGAAAGGCCAAACTGCACGTAGAGTTCTGCCTTCAGGCCACGGGCGGCCTTGGCCGATGACAGCGCACTCTCGCTCTCCATGACGTTCAGCCGCAGTTGTTCCGGGTCGGGGTTGTTCTGCAGGGCCAGCACCAGTGCCTCCCCGGCATCCACCACGTCTGCGCTGATGAGCGTGTCAGGCACCACCGCCAGCGGCACCTCGTCCTTGATACCCAAGTAGGAGCGCAACGTCTGCATGGCATCTTCCACCTCCGCCTCCGCGTTCAGGCGGTTGGTCTCCTCGCTGAGTTTGCTGACCTCCAGCTGCAACATCTCGTTCTCGGTGATGCTGCCCCGCTCATAGCGCCGACGTGCATAGCGGTGCAGGGTGTCGCTGACGGCGTAGTTCTGCCGCGCGATGTCGAGGTTGGTCTGTGCCGAGGCGAGCATAAAGAAATAAGTACTCGCGCGCGAGGCCACCAGCTCCATCGTCTCGGCATACTGCTTGCGGGCGATGCGGTGGCGCAGCGGCTCCGTGCGGCGTGCCCACCGCAGGCTGTTGTGCCCGAAGAGGCTCTGCTGATAACCGACGGAGAAAGGCACGCTGCTGTAGCCGTATGTCCGCTGCTCGAACTCGTCCTGGCGGTAGAGGTTGCTGCGCATGAAAAGCGTGCCGCCCGTGGATGCTACGTTCTGTGTGACAGAGAGCCCGAGGTCTGTGCTGAGTTGGTTCTGCCGCACAAAAATATTGGTACCATTGGGCTGCGTGATGCTGCTGACCTGGCGGTTCAGGGCGGGCGAACTGCTCAAAGACACCGATGGCAGGTAGTTGGCCTGATAGTAGCGGAAACTCCATTCTGCCGCCTCCAGCGTGTGCCGTGCCGCCAGCGCATCGCTTGACTGCCGCTGTGCCAGTGCCACGGCTTCGGAAAGTGTCAGCGTCAGCGTGTCGGCAGGGAGGGTTCTCGACGGGGAAACCGCCGAGCACACTCCAGCAGGTATCATCGTCGCCAGCAATGCTATGAACATCCACCTTCTCATCACGTCCCTCACAGTTCCACTTCTGTCATCACTTGACCGTCGAAGAGGTTGATGATACGCTGGGCATAGGAAGCATCGCGTTGCGAGTGGGTCACCATGACGACGGTGGTGCCCTCGCTGTGCAGTTGCTTGAGCAGTTCCATCACCTCGCGGCCGTTCTTGGAGTCGAGGTTGCCCGTGGGCTCGTCGGCCAGAATGAGCTTGGGACGCGAGACCACGGCACGGGCGATGGCTACGCGCTGCTGCTGACCGCCACTGAGCTGGCGCGGGAAGTGTTTGGCACGATGGCTGATGCCCATGCGCCGCATGACTTCGTACACGCGTTGGCGGCGTTCGCTCCTCGGGATGCCCATATACAGCAGCGGCAGCTCGATATTCTCTTCCACACTCAGGTCCTCGATGAGGTTGAAGCTCTGGAAGACGAAGCCGATGAGGCCTTTGCGCAGACGGTCGCGCTGCGGCTCGCTGAGGTTGCTCACGTCCTGTCCGCCTAAGAGATACTGCCCTTCGGTGGGGGCATCCAGGAGTCCGAGGATGTTGAGCAGCGTGGATTTGCCGCAGCCGCTGGGACCCATGATGGCGACGAACTCGCCTTCATTGATTTCGAGATTCACGCCGTTGAGGGCGATGGTGCGCACTTCTTCTGTCGTGAAGCTGCGCTGGAGACTTTGGGTGTGAATAAAAGACCCACCCCCGACCCCACCCGTAAGGGAGGGGCGGGGTTGGCGCAATGTTTGATTTTGATTACTCATAGTAGCTTAGTGGTTTATAGTTATAAATGAATATTATTCTTGAGAGGTAACTTCCCCCTCCCCTCCCTCATGGGAGGGGGCGGGGGTGGGTTTTAGTTCTCCTTCAGCACCTCATACGCCCTGATCCTCGTGGCCTTCCACACCTGCTGCCACAGCGTCAGAGCGCAGAGCGCGAGGATGAGGGCAATGCTGGCAAGGGGAATCCACCAGGCGAAGGAGGTGCGGACGGTGTAGGTGGCCATGAGACGGTGGATGACGAGGAGGCTGACGGGTAGCGAGGCGACGGCAGCCATGGTAAAGACGATGAGGTAGCGGCGGGAGAGCAGCAGGGCGATGTCTCGGAAGGTGGCGCCGTGCACCTTGCGGAGGGCTATCTCGCGGTAGCGGCGGCGTATCTCAAAGAGCATCAGCCCCAGCACGCCTAAGCAGGTGACAGCGATGGCCAGCAGCGAGAAGGTGACGAAGATGCGGGCTGTGCGCTGATCCTCGCTGTAGAGCGCCTTGCGCTGGTCTTCCACCCATTGGTACTTCAGGTCGTTGGTGCCGAAGAGTTCTTTCTGCAAGTCCTTCAGGTCGCGGATGATATCCTCCTCGTGTCCTTCGGCTATATCAAGCAGGTAATTGCGTCCCTCCATCTGATGTGCATCAAAGATATCGTATTCTTTTGTCCAGTTCTCGATCATCAGCAGCAGAGGGCGTATGGGTTCCGACTGACGTCCCGGGTTGAAGTCCTTCACCACACCTATAATCCGATAGGGCGGGTTGCTGCTGCAGTCTTTGTCACTGCTCCACCAGAGGCGGTCGGCAAACTGCACAAAGTCCGTCTCGCGGTTCTTGATGCCTAATGCTTTGATAGCCGACTCGTTGGCCACGCAGACATAATCATCCATCGATAAACTGTCACTGGGCAAGATGCCCTCTATCAGTTGCAGACCAAACATGCGTACTGCATCTCCCGTGATATACATGATATCTACCTTGTTGCCATCTGCAAGGTCGAATGGCATGTTCCCGTTAATGAATCCCCCGTCCAAGGTAACCCCCTTCAAGTAGGGACAGGCATCTAACTTCTGTTTCACCACCTGCGTCTGGCTGTTCTTCTGCGCAATCATGGCTTCAAATTCTTCCATCGTCCACGAGCCACGAGAGGGTGGTGGATAGATGGTGGCATTGAGCAGCCCACGGGTGCGGAACCCCGGGTCGGCACTCATCATCACGTTCAGCTGGCGCATGAAGTAGAGGCTGACGTTGAGGAGGGTGAGGGAGATGAAGAATTGGAGGAAAAGAAAAGCCCCAGCAGACCCACCCCCGACC
>JAFSZU010000147.1 GCA_017455585.1 Bacteroidaceae bacterium
AACTTCATGGCTTGCGTGGATACCGACAAGCGCCATGCCAGCGAGGCCAACCACAGCGCCACACACCTGCTCGACCAGGCACTGCGCGAGGTACTGGGCACCCACGTGGAGCAGAAAGGCTCGCTCGTTTCGGCAGAGGGCCTGCGTTTCGACTTCAGCCACTTCCAGAAGGTGACGGCCGAGGAGCTACGCCAGGTGGAGCGCATCGTCAACGCCCGCATCCGCGAGAACATACCCCTTCAGGATCACCGCAACGTGCCCATCGAACAGGCCAAGGAACTGGGTGCCATCGCCCTCTTCGGCGAGAAGTACGGCGACCGCGTGCGCGTGGTGCAGTTCGGGCAGAGCGTGGAGTTCTGCGGCGGTTGCCACGTGAAGGCCACCGGCCAGATCGGCATGTTCAAGATTGTGGGCGAGAGCAGTGTGGCCGCCGGCATCCGCCGCATCGAGGCCGTCACAGGCGCCCAGGTGGAGGAGGCCCTCTATCAGCTGCAAGACACCATGGAGGCCCTTCGCCAGCTGTTCAACGGCGCACCAGACCTGAAGGGTGCCATCCAGCGCCTCGTGAGCGAGAACGCCGACATGAAGAAGCAGGCCGAGGAGTTCATCCACGAGAAAGCCCAGCAATACAAGGCCGAGCTGTTGAAGAACGCCAAGGAGCGTGACGGCGTCTGCATCATCACGGGCCGCACCCTGCTGCCCGCCGAGGCCGTGAAGGACATCGCCTTCCAGCTGCGCGCCGAGGTGGAGAACGCCCTCGTCTGCATCGGCTCCGTCTGCGACGGCAAGCCGCTGCTCACCTGTGCCGCCAGTGACAGCCTGGTCAAGGAACAAGGCGTGAACGTGGGCAAGGTCATCCGCGAAGCTGCCAAACTCATGCAGGGCGGCGGCGGCGGACAGCCCCACTTCGCCACAGCCGGCGGCAAGAACGCGGAGGGCATCGGTGCCGCCATGGACAAATTCATCGAACTGGCACTCTCTGTATAACACTCAATCAGTGGCAAATGGGTCGCCGCCTACTGCTCTACCTTCTTTTCCTGGCCCTGCCACTATGGGTGCACGGTCAGGATTACTACAAGGCTCCCCAGCCGGGGCCGGGTGTGGCCATCTCCAAGTCCAAGCTGGACTATACAGATGTGGCCATGCAGGCAACGGCGGGTTGCACAGACAACCTGCAGAAAATCCGAGCCATCTACAAATGGGTCTGCGAGCACATCGCCTACGACACCAGCTACCGCATCCGCACCGCCGACGCCTGCATCCAGACGGGCTACGGCGTGTGCCAGGCCTACTGCGAACTCTTCTATCAACTGGCGTATGTGGTGGGCGTGAAGGTGGAGATCATCAGCGGCTTGTCCAAGAACAGCCAGGGAGAAATCAACCCCAAAGGCCACTCGTGGCTGTTTGCCTATACCACCGAGGATCGCGGCATCCTGCTGGATCCCACATGGGGCGCAGGCAGTGTCATCAACGGCCAGTTCTCCTGGAGCACCAACCCATGGCTGTGGTTCAACGTGGACCCCGATTGGTTTATCCTCAGCCACTGGACAAAGGACACATCCTGTCAGCTCATCGAACATCCTATGACGGAGCGCGAGTTCCGCAGTGCCATGCCGGTCAATGAGTTGTGGCTGGAATATGGGCTGAACGCCCATGAACTAGCCGTGAAGGCGCGCGCCGGTGCCTTGCAGCTGCCCAAGTTCTACAGTCAGGGCGAGGGCAGTTTCCATGCAGTAAATATTCCCCTGCGCAGTTCGCTCAAGGTGGGCGAGTCTTACGACTTCCGCATTCGCGTGAAGCCGGGTCGGGCGTTCACCATCCACAACAACCGCGTGCGCTGTCCACAGGAAGAGTGGACGCAGGAGGATGACAGCACCTTCAGCGTCCGCTTCATGCCGCGGGATACAGGGTTGGTGGTCATCAGTCTGCGTGCCCCTTCGGGCAGCGGCTGGAACGGCATCCTGAGCTACCAGACAGAGCCGCCCACGGCAGCCGACTGGCAACGGGTGGAAGAGGCCTTCCCCCTCTCTGCCCCCGAATTGCAGAAGATGAAAGGCTTGCAGGCTGAGGTGTGGGACAGCGCGGGCATCGATGCACGCAAACTGCTCTCCATCGTCCGCGAGCAGCATATCACTCAACTGCCTACGCTCTTTAATAACAAGGGGCAGCGCCTCACCATCGACAAGGTGCCCATGTCACATACGCTGAAAGCCGGAGAGCCATGCACCTTCAGCTTCCGGCCACGGTCGGGAGTCAAATGGGCACTGGTGAACAACGAGGAATGGCACACGGAGTGGCAGATCAGCGAGGACAACCTGCACACCCAGACCATCACCCCCGCCAAGGGGGCTCTCTACCTCTACGTGATGATGCAAGAGGGAGAGTCCTACTGGTCATGTATGAAGTACGAGGTGGAGTGAGGTGAGAGTTGAAAGTTGAGAGTTGAAAGGTGAAAGGTGAAAGGTGAGAGGTGAAAGGTGAAAGGTGAAAGTTAAAAGTTAAGAGGTGAAACGGATTGGACTCTTATCAGATACTCATTCCTATTGGGACGACCGCTATGGCCAGTACTTCGAGGAGTGCGACGAGATTTGGCACGCAGGCGACATCGGGTCGGTGGAGCTGGCAGACCGGCTGGCAGCGCTGAAGCCCTTGCGCGCCGTGGTGGGTAACTGTGACGGAGGTGACCTGCGCCGCATGTTTCCCGTGCGGCTGCGGTGGACGTGCGAGGGTGCCGATGTGCTGATGACTCACATCGGCGGTTATCCGGGTCGCTATGACCGCAGCATCATCAACCAACTGCTGACACGTCCGCCAAAACTGTTCATCTGCGGACACAGTCACATCCTGAAGGTGCAATATGACCCGCGGCTGCAACTGCTGCATATCAATCCCGGAGCTGCCGGCTTGCAGGGTTGGCATCAGGTGCGCACCCTCGTCCGCTTCACCATCGATGCGGGTGAGTTCCGTGACCTCGAAGTGATTGAACTGAAAAAGAGTTCCTGAGACCTGATAAGGTCAGGCCTTCAAGTGTGAAGCGGCAAGGCTGAACACATGGCAACTCACGCTTTCCTGTTCCTCTTTCTTTTCTTGCGCGGTGAGAAGGACAAGGTTTCCTGCACCTGGCCGGAGAGGAGGTTATGCACTGTGATATGCAATTGCTTGTCCCGCACCTCGCCCTCGATGACGGTGGGGAACAGACCAGCATGCTTTTTGCCTCCCTCCTCTCCCATCTCGGGGCCTCCGCCCACGATTTGCGCCCATGTGCGTTCGGGCGTGGGGGCGTCGTAGCGGTAGTGGTGCTGGTGGGCGGTGATGATGAGCTGGCAGCCGGCCTCTTGCAGCAGCGGACACCATAGGTCGGCACATGTGCGCTGCCACATAGCGAAATCGGTGTTGTACTTTGGGTCCTTGTCATCGGGAGCCACGTCGCCGGGGTTGTGCTTGGGGTTGGCGTCGAAGAGCGGGATGTGGCAGAAGGCCACGAGATAGGGCGCGCTGGCTATCTCGGGTTGCTGCAGGGCCTCGTACAGCCACAGGGCCTGTGCCTCGCGGTAGGGTGCCATCTGGAAGATGCCGGCGAACTTGGGGTTGGTATCCAGCTTGTCCTCGCCCGTGTCGAGGCCTATCATGGCCACGTCGCCCATGCGCACGGCGAAGTTGCGCCCCAGGTCCCAGTCGCGAGTTCCGCGCTCCTCAGGCTGGCGATACATCCACACACGCTCCAGATGGCGGTTGGCCATGCCCCGGAAGTCGTGGTTGCCGGGGCAGAAGAGGTAGGGCGTCTGCGAGGCATAGTCTTTGCGGTCGATTTCCGGCGTGAGGAAGATGAGCCGCTGTGCCTCAATGGTTTCTTCCACATTGCTGGCGTCGCCGTTCCAGATGACGCAGGAGGGTGCCAACTGTGCGATCTTCTCGATGGCGAGGCCAAAGGGTCGCCACGAGGCGTGCGTGTCGTTGATGACGCAGAAGTGTGCACTGGCATCTTTGCCGGCCGTCGTAAAATGATAGACGTGCGTGTCTTCCTCGCTCCCCAGATTCTTCATGTTATAGCCGCCTTTGTACTGGATGCGGTCGGCCCCGATGCGGTAGAAGTAGGTGGTGGCGGGCAGCAGTCCGGTGATGCGCACCTGGCAGACGCGGTCGCTGATTTCTGTCATGCGGTAGCCTCCGCACAGCACCTTGCGACCGTCGCTGAGGTCGGGCTTCTGGCCGATGATGACATAACCGCTGGCCATGGCGCTGAGGGCAAAGGCGATGCCGATGCTGGTCTCGGCATAGTTCTGGAGCATGGGAGGGGAGATGAGGAGGGGACCCTCGGGAACAGTAACGGGAGAACCCTCTCGAACGGTAATGGGAGAACCCTCGGGAACGGTGATGGCACGTGTGATCTCGGTTGCACCAGCGGCGATGGATAATAGAGCCGACTTTTTGATGAAATCTCTTCTGTTCATGGCGATTCGTTGCTTGTTTCTCTGCACAAAGGTAACAGATAGATGAGAGTTGGGGGGCATAAAGTGCATGGATTAAGGATGAATGTCAAAAGTTTTTGGCGTTTTTCTTTGCAGAATGGTTAAAATGTCTTATTTTTGCGGCATCTTACGTGTCTTGTGCATGTGTGAACATTATTCAACAAATCAACCAATACATTCAATTCTCAAATCTTTAATTTATCCTTTATGTGGTTAATTGATTCATCCATTGGAAGGAAAGTGGTCATGTCTGTCACGGGCCTGGCCTTGATTCTCTTCCTGACGTTTCATGCGAGCATGAACGTCGTAGCACTAATCAGCGCTGAGGGCTACAACATGATCTGCGAATTCCTCGGCGCCAACTGGTATGCCGTGGTCGCAACCGTTGGCTTGGCAGCACTGATGGTGCTCCATTTCGTGTATGCCATCTGGCTGACCCTGCAGAACAAGAAGGCTCGCGGCAGAGACAACTATGATGTCTCTACAAAGACCAACACCAACGGCTTCATGGACATGGGCGAGCGTTGGGCTTCCAGCAATATGCTTGTGCTGGGCTGTATCATCTGCCTGGGTCTGCTGCTGCACCTCTACAACTTCTGGTACAACATGATGTGGAGCGAGCTCATGGGCAATGCCTACACGCAACTGCCCTCGCCCAGCGACGGTTACGCCTGGATTGAGCAAACCTTCTCGCAGCCCGTCTTCGTGGTGCTCTACATCATCTGGCTCTGCGCCATCTGGTTCCACATCAACCACGGCTTCTGGAGTGCCATCCAGACCCTGGGTTGGAGCGGCAAAATCTGGCACGACCGCTGGCAGTGCATCGGACTCATCTGGTCCACCATCGTGATCCTGATGTTCTTTGTGGTCTTAATTAAGTTTGCATTATTCTAAAAGCTATACATCATGAAAAAGATAGATTCTAAGATTCCCGCAGGACCAGTAGCTGAGAAATGGACCAACTATAAGGCTCACCAGCGTCTCGTCAACCCGAAGAACAAACTGAAGCTCGATGTCATCGTGGTGGGTACCGGTCTGGCCGGTGCCAGCGCCGCTGCCTCCCTGGGCGAAATGGGCTTCAACGTCCTCAACTTCTGCATTCAGGACAGCCCCCGCCGCGCACACTCCATTGCTGCACAGGGTGGTATCAATGCAGCCAAGAACTACCAGAACGACGGCGACTCTGTCTATCGTCTGTTCTACGACACCGTGAAGGGTGGTGACTACCGCGCTCGCGAAGCCAACGTCTACCGCC
>JAFSZU010000148.1 GCA_017455585.1 Bacteroidaceae bacterium
CCTGTAACTGAGTATCTTTCTCCTGTAACTGAGTATCTTTCTCCTGTAACTGAGTATCTTTCTCCTGTAACTGAGTATCTTTCTCCTGTAACTGAGTATCTTTCTCCTGTAACTGAGTATCTTTCTCCTGTAACTGCACATTTTTTTCTGCCAGTTGCTTGTCTTTCAGCAGGATTTCGGTGTCCCGCTTCTCAATCACAGAGAAATACTCATCCTCGACATTCATGTCATGGCGCATCTCGGCATCGGCTGCCGCCATGGTAAGTCGGTGGAGGATGTGTTCCATATCACTGTCACAGGCATAGACCTTTTCGTCCAGTCGCAGCACATGCTCGTCGAACTCGTCTTTGCGTGACTGGTCAAAGATACTCAGCACCATGTCCAGACGGTTGTTGATCTGTCCGTGTAGGCGGGGTATCTGAACGATGATGCTGTCGTGGGTGAGGCTGTCAACAAAGGCATTGGGAAGTCCTTTGGTCACGACGTTCCCATTGTAGTCATAGGAGAGGTGATGCACATACAGGACAGGCTCCTCGATGTCTCCCACCTTGTGGCCGAGCAGATAGACCGCCACCGTGGGGAGTGCTGTTCCATCTACCATGTTTTTCGGATTCGAATACTGGACACCCAGGTACTGGCGGAAGCGTAGCGTCTCGGTCTCGAGCCACGTCTTCTGCAGTTCCACGAGGATGAGCCGCTCTGTGCCATCGGTCTCGCGGATGGTTGCTCCGAAGTCTATACGGAACACCGACAGGCTGGAACGCTGGTCATTCGTGTACTCATGAGGACGCACTGCCACGCTCACCACATCCTTCTTCAACAGGGCGGACAGGATGGTGCGGGCTATGCGTTCATCCTCCATGAGATATTTGAACACGATGTCGTAGATGGGATTTGCTACTATCATTGTTTCCTCCAATACGATTCTTTGCGCTGCAAAAGTAGGAATTAGTTATGAACTTACATAGAAAATCGGGAAAAAAGTGATGAGAAAGGAGGCAGAAAGTGGAAAATATCTTCTTTCTGCCTGTAAAAAGCAATATTTCAAGAGATAAATTTGCACGAATCAAAATTTGTAGAGAGAAGGTAAAAATGTATTTTGGCGCGCCCTCTATTTCTTTGCATCGAGGTGATAGTTGAAGGTGAGGCTGGCGTAGTGGTGGCGGAAGTCGTGCCATGAGGTGGTCTGCTGGTAGGCGGTCTGGCTGCTCCACTTGCTGTCCTGCTGGTTGAGGATGTCGTCCAGTTCCAGGGTGAGGCGCGCCTTGTTCTTCATGATTTTCCAGGTGACGGCGGCATCCCAGACGAGCATGTTGCGGTTCATGGACGCGATGGTGTAGCCGTGATAGCACTGCTCTGTGAGGCGTGTCGTGAAGACGAAGCGGCCGTGTGTGAGCTCTCCGTTCATGCCGAAGCGGTTGTTCCACTGGGTGGTGTTCTGCTCCTGGGCATTGGAGTAGCGGACGCGGTTGGCGTTGAGCTCGCCGAAGACGGAGACCTTGAGCCACGTCCAGTCGGCGGAGAGGGTGAGGTTCTCCACGGGATTGAGCCGGGTCTGGCGATTGAGGGAGGGAAGGCCCTCTCCCTGCTCCCTCTCAAGGTGGCGCGGGGAGGAAACTGCCTCGCCGACGTGAGAGACGGGGGAGGAAGTGTCTTCTATCGTCTGCATGAGGAAGGCGTAGCTCTGTCCATGGGTGAGACGGAAGGTGTTCTGCAGGCGGAAGATGTCTCCGAAGCCCTGGTCATAGTTCAGGCGGAAGTCCCATGTCTGTCCTCCGGGCACGTTCTTCGGGCGGCTGGTATAGATGCCGGTCGCGGGCTGGTAGGTGAGGGCGTTGCGCGTCTCGCGGTCGTGACGGGTGTAGGCTGCGGTGGCGCTGAGTGACAGCTGTTGTCTGGCCAGGACGGCGTTGAAGTCGAGCGAGGCGTTGTTTGTGTGGGTGTTCTTCAGGCCAGGGTTGCCCTCGGTGATGTAGAGCGGGTCGGTCTGGTCGCGGTAGGCGAGTGTGCTGATGAGTGCGGGTTGCTGGGTGGAATGGTTGTATCTCAGTTCCATGCCGACGGTCTTGGCCATCTTCCACGTGATGCGCATCTGCGGTTGCAGCAGCAGACGGCGGCGGGCGGCGGTGGTGTCGAGGCTTCCGCGCTGGTAGTTCTGCCGCTCATGCAGCCATTGTGTGTTGAGCGCGGGCATGATCTTCACGGGTGAGAGGTCGATGGTGGCACTCAGCTTCAGGTTGTTGCCTGTGCTGTGGCTGTGGTCGCTGTAGCTGTTGGCCGGGTCTTCGGTGCCGTTGGTCTCGAAGGTCTGTTGGCTCTGCCGACGTTGATATTTGATGTTGTAGCTCGCGTCCATGAGCCAGTGGCGGGTGAGCCAGCGCTTGTAGAAGGCGGTGGCGTCGGCAGCGAAGGTGCGGTCGGGGGTGTGTGCGTGCTGGGAGATGGACTGGGGGTAGGAGAGGGCAGCCCCAGCGGGCAAACCGCTGGGCACCAACGCCAAGGGATTGCTGCGCAGGTCTTCGACTTCACGGCTGGTCCACGATTCATTCTGGCCGTCGGTATATCGGAGGTGGAAGCTGGCACCGAAGGAGTTGTCCTTGTCAATGAAGTGATGCCAGTTGCCTTCTGCGCTGAGGCTGGTCTCCCGCCCCTCGCCGTTGGAGCGTGTGAGCTGCCGGAGCACGTCGTCCTGGCGCATGTCACTGTGTCCGTTGGTGCGGGTCTGCTTGTGGTCTGCGTTGAGGTTCAGATATAAGGTGTTGAGCGAGTCCAGGTCCCATGAGAGATCGGCCGCGACGTAGGGGTTGAGCTTGTGGTTGCGGTTATACTGCTCGGTGTAGGTGCGTCTGGTGTCGGCATCCTCCATGAAGTTGAGGGTCTCGCTGTTGCTGGTGCGCCAGTCGTCGGCGTGTGTCAGGCCGCTGCTCACGCTGTAGCTGCTGCGCATCTCCTGCCGGCCCTCCTTCTGTCGCCAGTTGTGCTGGTAGCCGGCCGCTGCGCCCTGGGTCTGCCCGTAGCCGTTGCCCCAGCTGCCCCAACCGCCGCGCATGGTGCGGTGCCGCTCAATAGCCATGTTGTTGGCGTTGGCACTCACCATCACGGGGTCGGTCTTGGAGAGGCGGTTCATGCGGAAGTCGGCGTTGTAGTGCTCGGGTGTCTGGAGGGTGCCTTCCACGTCGCCGTACCAGCGGTCGAGGAATCTGGGCTTGATGGTCAGGTCCAGCACCATATCCTCGCCGCCGTCGTCCTTGCCCGTGCGCTCGCTGAACTTGGATGCCTTGTTGTATGCCTTGATATTCTCCACCGCCTCGGCGGGCAGCTGGCGGACGATGGCGTCGCCGCCAAAGAGGCTCTCGCCGTCCATGGTGATGCGGATGGGCTTGCCGTTCCACGTCATGCTGCCGTCGTCGGCCACCTCCACGCCCGGCAGCTGGCGGATGAGCTCGTCCAGGCGTGCACCCTCTTCCAGATGGAATGCCTCGGGGTTGAAGACGATGGTGTCGCCGCGGACGGTGAAGCGCCGGGCGCGTCCCTTCACCTCCAGCAGCTTCATCAGCGTCTCGGAGGGCTTCAGGGCGATGTCGCCCACGTCGATGGTGTCCCGGGTGTCCTCTGAGAAGCCCAGCACCACCTTCTGCTTGGAGTAGTAGCCCAGCATGGAGGCAGAGAGTGTGCCGCGTCCCCCCAGCCGCAGGTGGAAGCATCCCAGCGAGTCCGCCGTGCTGCGCATGATCCAAGTGGCCATGTGTCCGTTGTAGTCCTTCTGCTGCATCAGCTCTATGGAGGCTTCGGGCAGCGGCTCCCGGGTCTCGGCATCCACGACGCGCCCCTTCAGGATGTCGGCGTGGGTGGACGCCGGATAACCCAGCATCGCCATGATGCTCATCATCACGAGCAGGATGTCTTTCTTCATGCGATGTGTCTTTTTGCTTCTTCTATTCCGTTTGTTCCACCTCGTGCACCTGCCCGTGACGCTGTCAAAGCCCATTGCTCTGGCTCCAGACGTGTGGGTGCTTTGATTATTCGTTCATGATGGAATGATTATTCGTTCATGATGGAATGATTATTCGTTCATGATGGAATAATCGTCAGGGCCGGGTGTGATGAGTCGTGGAGGCGTGTGAAACCAGCCTCCATGATGGTTCATTCAATCATCTGTAGCTGTGTGAGTGCCATCTGGAGGTAGCTCTGGAGGGTTTCGTTGCTGGTCGCGCTTTTCATCTGTACGAGCTCGCGCTTGAGATGTTCCAGCTCTGCCTTTGCGTTGGGGTCGGTGAAGAAGCCGTACTCTCGGGCTCGCTTGCAGAGGGTATAGATGGAGATGGCGTTGAACTCGGTGTTCTGTCCGGCCAGGAACTGCTGCTTCAGCTGCGAGAAGACGAGGAGGATGTTTTCGTTGCATAGCAGGTCTTGTGAGGTGACGAGCAGTCCCTGGTGCAGACGGTCGATGACATCTGTCACGGGGTCATATTCGTGTTCGAGGGTGTCGGTCCAGGCGACAACGCTGTCATCGGCCTGGAACTTCGGCTGTGACACCTTTCTGGTATGGCTGAGGGTGATGCTCCGTTTCGCCTTTTCGAAACGCGCCTCTTCGTCCTTCAGCTTCCGCTTGGCCTCGCGCATGATGCTGTCTGCGGTCTGTAGCGCGTGGTCCGTGCCGAGCCACCACAACCGTGCGTTGCCTTGTGCCTGAACGGGTCCGTTCTTGCGGATGCGCGAACGGCCGAGGTCGATATACGGCCAATTCTGTTGCGTGATGGAATTCGTGGCCGACGGGATCCTGGCGTAGGTGATGATGTATCGCACATCGACTGCCTCTTTAGGTGCCATGCGCCACTCCAGGGCGTAGGCATAGCGGTGGGTCTTGGTGGTGTCGGCGGCATCGAGGATGTTGATATTCAGGAAGTCTGTGTAATCCTTGCCGATGGTGACGTAGCGGTCGGGGTCTTCGCCAATCATCAGATTACTGGCATGGCCCTGGCGGTCGCCGGCGGGGGCTTCGCTCATGCTGTTGATGCTGTAGCAGTGGGGGTTGTCGTGGCCGTTGGCCTCGAAAGCCTTGACCATCTCGTCCAGCAGGGCGCGCTGCTTCTTGGGGAGGGTGAAGGAGTAGATGTCGCACCGCCATTTCAGGGGTGCTCCCTGCTGCTGGATGTCGCGCTCCTGGCCGAGGCTCTTGGTGACTTCCACTTTCGCGTCGATGACCCTGCTGATGTTGGAGTGCATCCAGTCCTCTATGTTCTGAACAACGCCCCCCTTTTGTGCCGGGACGGCGGTAGCGGCGAGCAACAGGCTCGCCGTGAAAAAGCTTTTCAATAGTGTCTTCATAATCGTAGAGCGTATTATTGTTAAGTAGATGTTCACAATTATCTTATACAAACCACAGATTTCTCAGATTACACGGATTAATCCCTTCTGTCATCTGTAAATCTGTGCGCTCGACCTCTGGTCGCTTCATACTTGAAGAAATTCAGATAAAAATTACACGGATTAAAGGCTGGAGAAATCTGTTTAATCTGTGAAATCTGTGGTTCATAATTATATGCTAATAATGAGTAGTTACTTAATGTGTTAACATGTTAACGTGTTAGAATGCAATGATGGGTTCCGGTGTCTCTTCGCCCGTGATGCTGGCGGCGTATGTCCGCAGTGCTTCTGCCTGTGCCCGCTGCTCGTAGGCCACCTGCAGGGCCACCTCTGCAAGGTAGATGTCTGCCAGGGCTTGCTTGTCTGCGGGAATAGGGGAGGGCGGCTCCTCTTCGGAAAGAGGCTCAGCTCCTTCAGGCATGGGGCAATGCCCTCCCAGTCGCATTGTTACGCCCGGCCCTAAGTCTGCCGATGTCGGGACGATCGTCAGACCCGTTATCTTCTCTTGCAAAGGCTCGTCAACACCTTTAATAGTCTGCGTCCCTTCCGCCTTTTGGATGGTGGCGTGGTGCTCTTGCCTGGTCTGTTGCGCCATCAAAGGCTGATCCACCGGTGCAGAGAGATGGGGCGTCTCCGCACTTGCGTTCTCTGGCTTTCCTTGCGTTTCATGGGCTGTCGGTGCCGGTGTCTCCTCTTGAATGGATTCCGGCCACAGGAGGAAGGCCACCACCAGCACGGCGGCGGTGGCCAGCAGCGAGACGACCCACCCCGCCCTTCGGGCACCCCTCCTGTGACGGAGGGGAGTGGCTGCGCGCACCTCTCGGGCGTCAGCCAGACTCTCTCCCTCAAGGAACAGGCCGCGGGTTCTTCTCACTTCCTCTGTCGCAGACAGCGCCGCATACCAGGCCGCCAACTCCGGGTCGCGCACCAGCTCCTTCAGCTCCTCGTCCGAGAAGTCTTCCGGCCGGTCGGTCATCGCCAGGAACCTTTTGAATTTATCGTCTGTAGTCATAACTCATGATGTTATTATCCTAAACCACTGATTGCACAGAATTTTGCTCTTTAATCCGTGAAATATCAGATAATGATTAGAATTGATTATCTGCTATTTGTCACTAACAAGACCGCAACGCGGTTTTCTCTCATTAACCGGGGGTACAAGCGTAGCGAGCACCCCCGGATGTCGGCCAGTATCGGTATCGACCCTGCAGGGGTCGCCCCTCTGGAATGATGGGGCACTCTTCCAGAGTGCATGTTCCACGAGCGTCTGTCAACGGGGGGTGCTCGCAACGCTCGTACCCTCGGTTATTGAGCGTTAACGCTTTCAGCGTCTTGGTGGTACGATTGTGGATAGTCATTAATTTGATAGCCATAGGACATGTAATCTGTTAAATCTGCGTAATCTGTGGTTTGTATATGATAATTGTATTTCATTGTCTCAACTTCCTCCTCAGCCTTTCCAGCGCATTGCGGAGGTGCTTATAGACCGCCACTTCGCTGATGTTCATCGTCTTGGCAATCTCGCGGTAGGACTTTTCTTCCCGGTAGCGAAGCAGGAGCGTGCGGCGCATCTGCTGGGTTAGCTCCGTGTCGATGGCGCGGCTGACGGCATCCATGCGTGCCTCGTGCTCCGCCTCCTGTTCCCAGGCCGGGAACTCAGCCTCGTCCAGCGGCAGTCGCCTGCGCACCCGCTCTGCCAGCCTCATTTGCCGGAGGCGGTCGATGCAGCGGTTGCGGACGGCGGCCGTGAGCACCTGCGGCTCTGGTGGCTGTTCGGCCTCTGCGACCCGCGCAAAGACCTCCGCCACCGTGTCCTGTGCCTCCTCCGCATCGCCAAGCATGAGGGTGGCCATGCGAAGGAGGCGGGCGTGGTGGGCGGTGAACAGCTGTTCAAAGGATGTCGTCTCGTGCATCGGGAGGGGTTGCTTCTGCATATATAACGCACAAACACCACGATTACTAACCTCAATTGTAAAGAAATGCACAGTCCTTTAAGAATCTTTAACGCAACTTTTGCAAGCCTAAAGGTCAAACTTAACGTCCGAAACGATACCAGTTTGAGAAATTATGCGTACCTTTGCCGCGCCGAAAGAGGCGAGAAGCCGATTCACAAGCATTAAAGATGGAAATTTTCGGGCATACACCTATACAGTTGATACTGTTTTATATCCTCTACGGCGTAACAGGAGCAGTGTCTGCCATCGCTGCCCTCTACTTGCTGCTGCGCCGGAGCAATGTCTTTGCGCCAGACATCACGCCGCCGGTGCGCCTGCGCCGTTGGGCGACGGCGTACTTCGCCGTAGAGGCACTGTCACATGTGTGGTGGCTGCTCTTCTACATCTATGACCGCAATCTTCATTTCCGGAACATTGAGGTCTTGTCTGCGGCCTATGTGGCGGTCGTCATGCTCGACTGCGTGATGATGCTGACCACCATCGCCGGCACACTGCTCTCCATGCTCCAGGACCGGCGGCAATCCGTGTGGCCCGTCCTTGTGGCCATGATACCGTTTGCGGCCTTTGGCGGCGTGCTCATGGTACATCCCAACCGCCAATTCATGCTCATTGCCTTTGCCTACCTCCTGTTGCTCTACGTCCTCTTCACCGGATATATGGTGTTTGCCATCAGGCGGTACGGACGGTGGCTGAACGACAACTATGCCGACCTGGAGAATAAAAAGGTGTGGCTGAGCCAGGCGGTGACGCTCAGCTGCATGTTGCTGTTCTTCCTCTATGTCCTCGTTGCCGACCTCTTCTTAATCAGCCTCATGCACGTCGTCGAACTCATGCTGTTCGTCCTCTTGCTCTGGCGCGTGGAGACGCTGCCAACCCTGCCTCCAGACGACCTCAACCCCGACGACCTCACTCCCGACGGCCTCACCACCGGCGACCTCACTCCTGACCGCCTCACTCCTGACCGCCTCACTCCAGACCGCTGCACTCCCGGCGGCTGCCCCCCCGACGGTCTCACCGCCGGCGGCTGCACCCCCGCCCCCTCCCCCAAAGAGAGGGACGTCGTTGGCGCGTCCGACGAGCAGACAGGTGCAACCGCTTCTGAGGAAGCTGGAAATAGGGAAGGGAAAACCAGCGAGCCGCCTCGCCTCGAGAAAGGGAGCTGGGGTGATGCCATCTATGTTGACATCGCCCAAATCGAACAACTGTTGGCAGAGCAATGCGTGGCCACGCAACTTTACTTGCAGCATGACCTCTCCCTGCAACAGCTGTCCCTGGCCATTGGCACAAACCGCACCTATCTCAGCCAGTATTTCTCGCGTCAGGGCATCACCTACAACACTTATATCAATAACCTGCGCATCAACCACTTCATCCGCCGCTGCCAAGAACTCGCCGCTGAAGGACAGCCCATCGCCGCACAGCAACTGGCCAGCGACAGCGGCTACCGCAGCTACAGCACCTTCAGCCTCGCCTTCAAGCAGCGCACAGGCCAGAGCGTGACAGCCTGGATTCGCGACATGGGCAACGATATGCCGTAGGCATCAGATAGGGCTTCTTCAAGCATGAAGCGGCGCCGAGCAGCCAGCCATACAGACACGCCGTAGGTTGGCGACAACACGCTGCCGAGATTCCGAAAGGAGTTTCGGCGTTTTCTTTTTTTCAATCGGTGCGTAGGCGATCACGCTTGGGACGTGATATTTCTTGTGGTGGAAGACCGGGCATGGACTTTCAAAATATGCAATCGGACTTTCAAAATCTTAAAAAAAATGGGGCGACTTTCAAAATCTGCAAAACCTGTTTCAAAATCTGCAAAATCTTTCGTGGCGGGCGGAACGGGCACGGTGGAATGGGGGATTTTGAGTACCTTTACAGACAAAAAATATCTATCATGAATGACCACGAATTGTTCATGAAGACATTTATGAAAATGTTTATGGGCAATGACATGGCGATTATATGTTGCAACCATTAAATAGAATACAATATGCAAACAAGATTCAAGAAAGGCGCTAAGGTTTTCGACATTGTGGTTACCGCTGTGGCGGGAATGCTATCGGTGGGAATCATGCTGTATGGTATTGGCCATTTCGGCCTGGCCGAGGCATGGCCCGAACTGGTCCTCAACCTCCTTTACATCTCCTGTCTGGTGATGATCTGGATGTACTTCTTCAACTCGCCCCGCATCACCACCCAGCAGTTCAACTACTGGTGTTCCATCTCTGTGGGCATGACGGTGCTGCTGCGCGACATCCTCTTTGCGCCGCCCCTGGCCTACTATGCCCTCCACCTGGCGTGCCTCACGCTGTCGGTGCTGCTGCTCTGCACGCTCACGTTCTTCTATGCCCGCAAGGACTGGAAGAGCTACACCAAGCACAACCTGTGGACCATCTGCATCATCGACATGCTCATTGCCGCGCTCTACAACTGGGACATCTATCTGGAACCCATCAGCGAATATACCAACTACATGCTCACGGAGATCTGGATCCGTCCCACCATCACCTACGGCCTCGTGGCCTGTTTCGTGACGGAA
>JAFSZU010000149.1 GCA_017455585.1 Bacteroidaceae bacterium
CACTATGCACTATGCACTCAGAATCACTATGCACTATGCACTTTTGCACTTTTGCACAGATAAAGCAGATGACATAGTAGGCCAACAGCATCTGTAGCAGAACAATAGTGAACCAGTAGCCGTCCTTGGTGGGCACTGTCCACGCCGTTTCCATCGCTTGCCAGAAGTGTTTGCGGCAGAGCGCCACGAAGGCCGTCATGAACACCAGTGTAGGCACCAGCTGCACACGCAATTTCTTCTGCACCAGTGCCCATGTCTCGCCCGCATTCCAGGAGAACGTGGCCTTGTAGGCCAGGAACCCGCTGATAAAGAAGAAGAGCGGCATCCGGAAGAGCAGACACAGCGACATGAACATCGAATACTTGGAGTTTGCATCGAAGGAGACGCTATAGACGTGGTTGGCCACCACCATCAGCATCGTGAAGCCGCGCAGGGCATCCAGCCATTCGAGACGTTGTTTCATGACAGGATTTCGAACTTTGCTACGTGTGTATGTATGCTTTCTATCGGTGGCAGTTTGGTCCAGTCACCGTAGAGACGTCGCAAGTAGGCATCTGCATCGTGCGGTGCCATGAAACGGCGGCCCTCAAAGGTCACCTCCGTCAGGGGCAGGATATCCCGCAGCAGACGTGTGCTCTCGTAGGGGATGCCCGGACCGTAGTGCAGCACGTCCTTGTCGGTCAGGCAGGAGAGGGCGCGCAACACGGGAAAGGTGAAACGTTGGTTGAAGCGGTAGATGGCACTGGTCTTGCGCTGGCACTGCTGGTCGTTGTATTCAGGATTCTTCATGACAACATACGTGCGCCCCTGGGCACGGTTGGAAAGCCAGTGCAAGGCGCCGGCCATGGGTTCCAGGGGGAACAGGTCCAGGAAGAGTCCCTGATAACGGAAGATGCGGTCGTAGGCGTGCGGCTCCTGCAAGCGTGTGCGGCAGTCGCGCAGTTTGGCAAAGGTATAGAAGTAACCAGGGTCGCTGTCGTGGGTCTGCAACACATAGTCGGTGCCCTCGCACTCCTGGGGCAGAATCTTGAGCAGCCGCTGGTAGTCATCCCGCAGGAACTCCAGGTCCACATCGTCGTCCCACGGGATGAAAGCACCGTGGCGCATGGCACCAATGAGCGTCCCAGAGCCGAGGAAATAACGGATTCCGTGGCGGCGGCAGACGGCATCCAGCCACGTCATCATCTCCAACAGCCGCAGTTGCTGGTAGCGGAGCACAGAGCCGTCGGGCGAAAAGCACTCGCGCAGTTGTCTATGGAGTTCTGCGTCTATCATCATTCGTCCATCTGGAACAGCGGGTCCTCGGGCATCACCAGCACGGGTTTCTGCTCATATTCCTTCAGCAGCCGCTCTGGCACATACTGCTTATCGACAACCAGACGGAACATATATTCGCGGAACCAGCGGGCCGTCATGATGACATAGCCCTTTTGACCTGAATCGGTTCCCCACGAGTTCTCGACCTTCCATCGCAGTGGCTGCCCGTCGGTGTCCAGATCCACGGCGGTGAGCGTCATGGCATGTGTGCTGCCGCTGTCAAAGGTGCTGATGCGCTCGGCCTTTGTCATGGGGAATGTGGTGCCGAGCAGGGCAGCGTAGTCAAAGTTCTCAGTGTCTGCATAGCCGCGCTTGCGGTCCAGCTGCTTGCCCACATCGTAGGAGCTATATAGCTTCCGGCCATCCTTCAGCTGGGCAATGGCCAGCTGCTCAATCTCTTCCATGGGCAGATTCAGATAGACCCAGTTGGTGCCGTCGTAGGCGTGGCGATCCCACTCCACTTCATACGTCTTGTGGTATTCGCGACGCGGGTCGTTCATCACCATGATAAAACTGCCCTGCAACTGCCGGCCACCCATGATTTCCTCATAGAAGGTCTGCGGAGTATAACGCTTCGCAGGTGTGCGCACCTTGCCGTTTTTGTCGCGGAAGGCGTATGTGAACTCCTGCACGGGCTCACCCAGCGTCAGCGTGAGCAGACGATAGACCTCTACCAGCTGTTCCATCTTGCGCTGCTGGATAGCGGCGGACTTTTGCTTCCCGGCCACCATGCGACGCAGCTCCAGCCCAAACTCGCGCAGCTTGCGGCTGATGAGCTGCCGCATCTTGGCCGTGTTCTCGGCACTGAAGGTCTCTGGGCAGACGGCCTTCGGCACCAAACCATACTTGGGTGCCAAATCCACGAGTCCGCAGAAGGTGCCGCCATCGCCAATGGGCGAGCGGAAGAAGAAGCGGGGCCGCTCGGCCTCCATGGGCTCGTGGGCGCAGTCGATGACACCCTGCAGCATCAGGTTGGCTTTCTCCAGCTGGTCGAAGAAGAAGAGATAGTCCTGCGAGAACTCCACGGTGAGCGTGTCGGCATGTCGGCGTGAGAAATCGCCGCGCAGCACGTTCATGCCCGAGAACATCCAGCATCGTCCGCTGCTCTGCTGGTCGGTGATGGACTGTTTGGGTGTCTCCACACTGAAGTTCTGGTCCACCTCACCTGCCGCTGCACGGTTCTTGGCCAATGCATCTATGGCATTAGACGCCAGTGCATTGGTGATGGCGCGGTTCGCAGGTTGAGCCGACATCATCTGTCGCATACTCGCGAACTGTTCCGCAGAGATTCCCCCTCCGGCTGTCTTCTGAGCTACAGACTTCATGGCCACAGTGACGACCAGCGCACACACTATAAAACGATAAAGGATGAAAGATGTACGTGACATATTCATGAACAATAAATGAAATTGGCTGCTGAGTTTTATGAACAACAGACTGCTGAGTTTTATGAAAGACGGTATCGGATCTGACAAATTCGTGGTCTATACAGATGGAGAAGTTGTGCCGGTGTCTTTGGCCTTGAAAGCGAGAGCATACATTTTCATCTGCCGGAGCATGGCCAAGAGGCCGTTGCTGCGGGTGGGTGAGAGGTGCTCACGCAGACCTATCTGCTCGATGAAGTAGAGGTCGGCATCGAGGATTTCCTGCGGCGTGTGGTCGCTGAGTACACGGATGAGGAGGGTGACAATGCCTTTGACAATGAGGGCATCGCTCTCTGCGGCAAAGTGGACGAGGCCGTTGGGGGTGAGGTCTGCGGTCAGCCACACGCGGCTTTGGCAGCCGTCGATGAGGTTCTGCTCAATTTTGGCACTGGGGGGCAGCGGCTGTTGCTCATTGCCCAAGTCGATGAGCAACTGGTACTTGTCCATCCAGTCCTCGAAGTCGGAGAACTCTTCTATGATTTGGTCTTGTATCTCGTTGATGGTCATGGGGCAGTATTGATTGGTGATTGATGAACTAATGGTTATTATCATTATAAAGCAGTTGGAGAAGGGTCTGTCCCACGGCCTTGAGGACGGCGGGGTCGATGTTCTCAGGGGTATCATTGATGGTGTGCCAGGTGGGACCGAAGCTGGAGTGGCCGTCACTGACGTGGGGCACGATGTCTATAGCTGGGATGCGGGCAAACTGCGAAACAGACACATGATCGTCTGTGATATAGCCCGCGCGGCGAAGTGGGAAATAATCTCCGTAACCGAGTTGTGCAGCCAGATGCCACACCATGTTCACAAGGGGAGCGGCATATTGCTGTGAGAAGCCTTCTATCTCGAAGCGTGCGCCGCGACCGCCCACCATGTCCAGATTGATGGCATAGCGGGCAGAGTAGCCCGTGGCGTATGCTTCATTGGCCCAGTAGCGGGAGCCGAGACACCAGTAGTTGTAGTCGTCGGTCTCGTCATCGTCCTCTGCCCACTGCGGTGTTCCCTGGTCTTCGAGGTCGAAACACACAAAATCCACACCGCAGTCCAGTGGCAGTTGGGGCAGCACGCGCGCCATCTCCAGCATCACGGCTACACCCGAGGCACCGTCGTTGGCAGCCAAAACGGGGGTGTGGTGGTTGGCGGCATCACGGTCGTTGTCGGCCCAGGCACGACTGTCCCAGTGGGCGGTGATGAGGATGCGGTCAGTGGCCTCGGGGTGGAAGCTGGCCATGATATTGCGGCAGGGCAACAACTTGCCGTCATAGCCCGCGAGTTCCGTGCGTTGTTCGCTGACCGTGGTGCCCAGGGTGGTGAACTGCTGCGCGAGCCAGTCACCACAGGCTTCATGGGCGGCAGAGCCTGGCACACGGGGACCGAAAGCACATTGTGCCTCGACATAAGCCATGGCAGAGTCGGCAATGAAGGTGGGAGCAGTGGCCAAGGCGATGGTGTCTGCGCTGGTGCTTTTCTTTGACTGGCCGCCGCAGGATGAGAAGATGAACAACAGGGTGGTAGAGAGAATGAAGAATGAAGAAAGGAGGGGGTTACGGTGCATAATGAGGGGTTAGAGGGAATCTAATAGGAGGGAGAAAGGGAGGATTGGGCGGGGACGGTACGGCGGGAAAACCGCCGTTCACCAACGCTATGGATGATGGGGATTCTGCACTTGCGCCATCACACGGAGGAAGTTCCCACCCCAGATGAGGCGTAGATCATCTTCGGTGTATCGCTCACGCAGGAGGCGGCGGGTGAAGTTGATGAGTTCTGAGGCAGAAGCCAAGCCGGGTACGCCGCCGTCGCCGTCGAAGTCTGTGCCGATGCCCACGTGTTCGATGCCCATCACCTCGACCATGTGGTTCAAGTGTGCCACTGCATCAAGAATGGTGGCTTGTCCGTCCTTGCGGAGGAAGCCGCCGTAGAAGGTGACTTGTGCCACACCGCCAGCAGCGACGAGGGCACGCAGTTGGTCATCGGTGAGATTGCGGGGATGGTCACAGAGGGCGCGGCTGCTGGAATGTGAACAGACGATGGGCATGCGGCTGATGTCCAGGGCATCATAGAAGCTGCACTCGCTGGCGTGGGAGAGGTCCACCATGATGCCGAGGCGGTTCATCTCGGCGATGACTTCCGCACCGAAGGGGGTGACACCTGTCAACGATTCGCCCTCTTTGGGGCGGGCGGAGCCGCAGATGTCATTGTTGCCGTTGTGGCAGAGGGTCATATAGACGATGCCGTGCTCCTCCTTGAAGTGGCGGAGGAGGGAGAGGTCACGTCCGATGGCGTAGCCGTTCTCGATGCCAAGCATGATGGCGCGACGGCCCTCGGATTTGAGGCAGGAGAGGGCGGCGGGGGTGCGGGCAAGGGAGGGGGGAAGGGAGACGGCGGATGCAGGAGGGGTGACGGCGGACGAACCGCCGTCAACGGCGCAAGGGGGAGCGCAGGTGGCGACCATCTCACGGACGCGGCGGAGCTGGCGGTCTGCGTATTGGGTGGCGGCGGCGCGGCCCTCGGAGGTGAGGGGGCCTTGGGGGATATAGGCGACCATGATAGTGGCATCCAGACCACCCTCGGTCATCTTGTGGAGATCGACGAGGATGCGGGGGTCACGCTGGTTGAAGTGGATGTCCTGGTCGAAGAGCATGGGTGTGTCACAGTGGCTGTCGAGGGTGAGGATGCGGCTGTGGATGCGGCGTGCCTCGCGGTAGTTAGCGGCCTCGGCGGAGAGCCAGCGGAAGAGGGGGAGCATGGAGTCGTCACCGGCCAGGGTGAAGCATTCGGGATGCCACTGCACGCCGAGAATGCTCTTGTGCTCCGTAGATTCCACAGCCTCGATGACGCCGTCTGGGGCGGTGGCCGCGACACGGAGATGCGGGCCAGGATCACGGACGGCCTGATGGTGGAAGCTGTTGACGGCGAGGGTGCCGGTGTCCATGATACTGTGAAGGAGGGAGCCTTCTGCAAGGGTCACGGTGTGAGAGGCGACCGAGCGATCCAGCGTCTGGGAGTGCTTCAGAAGAGGGGAAGGGAGGCTGCCCTCGGGAGAAGCCGAGGGCACAGTGGCCGAGGGGGGAGCAACGGAGGAGGAAACGGGGAAGGAGGGGGAAGAGGAGGAAACGGGGAAGGAGAGGGAAGAGGAGGAAACGGGGAGGGAGGGGCTGAACTGTGTGGCGAGGTCTTGCCAGATGGAGCCGTCAAGAGCGGCGGCGAGCAGCTGGATGCCTCGGCAGATGCCGAGGATGGGCAACTGGCGGTCAAAGGCCAGGCGGATAAGGAGCAGCTCGGAGAGGTCGCGGCGGGCGTTGATGCCTCCGAGGGCGGGGATGGGTTCCTCGCCGAGGTAGAGGGGATTGAGGTCTGCGCCGCCGGAGAGGAGGAGGCCGTCGATGCGGTCAAGCATGGAGACGAGGGCATCGCCATCGGTGGTGGGAGGCAGGATGACGGGGGTGCCGCCGGCACGGAGGATGCTCTCGAAGTAGCCCTCGGCCAGCTCACAGCCTTTGTCGCCGAAATTGCCCGTGATGCCTATCACGGGCTTGTGCTGTGTGCCGGGGAAGGTGGCATGGAGGCTGTTATAAATGGATTTCCAATTGAACATAGGCGGGGTGAAGGCCCTCGGGAGAACCCTCGGGAACGGTAACAGAGCGGGCGGTGAGGGGTGGGATGGCGGCCCTCGGGAGAACCCTCGGGAACGGTAACAGGGGCGGGCGGTGAGGGGCAGTGACGGCCCTCGGGAGAATCCTCGGGAACGGTAATGGGGGGAGGGTCAATCGTCGGTGTCTGAGAGGAGGGCAGAGCGCTTGGCCATGAGGGCTTTGATGGCTGCCACATCCTTCTCGGAGAGGCCGATGGGCACCTCGCCCTTGATACTTTGTTTGAGGGAGATGAGCGTCTCGGTGGAGATGACGCCGGGAATCTCCTGCAAGCGGTTGTTGAGTAGTTCCATCAAGTGTGCATTGTCGCGGGCATAGAGCTTGATGAGCATGGTATAAGGGCCGGTGGTGAAGTGGCACTCCACGATCTCAGGAATCTTCTCGAACTCGTTGACCACATGCTTATACATGGAGCCGCGCTCGAGGGTGATGCCCACGTAGGTGCAAGTGTTATAGCCCAGCGAAGCGGGATTCACATGATACCCCGAACCCGTGATGACACCTATATCTATCAATCTCTGCACACGTTGATGGATGGCTGCACGAGACACGCCGCACTCTGCGGCCACATCTTTAAAAGGTATGCGCGCGTTGCGCGTAATAATCTCCAGTATCTTCTTGTCTAGACTGTCAATCTTTTCCATGATAATGATTACATGATTTGCTTATTGTTTGCAAAAGTAGTCATAAATTCACAGAGTGCAAGCCTTTTGACCAAAAAAATGACATCAAAGGTGCACTTTGATGTCATTTTGCTGTATTATCGTCTTTATTTACTGTATAATTTCCAGCAATTCCACCGTGAAGATGAGTGTGGAGAGCGGGGGAATCTGGCCAGCCTCACGAGCTCCGTAGCCCAGCTCCTGGGGGATGTAGAGTTCCCACTTGGAACCCACGGGCATCATGGTAAGTGCCTCAGTCCATCCCTTGATGACCTGGTTGCATCCGAACTCAGCGGGTTTACCGCGCTTGTAGCTGCTGTCAAAGACGGTGCCGTTGATGAGTCGGCCCTCATAGTTGACTTTCACCTTCTGGGTGGCGGTGGGGACTGCACCTGTGCCTGCGGTGAGGATTTTGTATTGCAGTCCACTCTCGGTGGTCTTGACGCTGTCTTTCTTGGCATTGGCCTTGAGGAAGTTCTCGCCGTCGATGCGGTTCTGGCCATACTTGGCCTCCATCTTCACCTTCTGGTAATACTCCATCTGCTTGTTGGCCACAGTCTGTGCGCTGTCCGTCGTGATGTGTGCTGTTCCGGCGATGGCATCGTGGAAGCCTTGGACAAAGAGGGCCTTGTTCAACAAGTCGAGGCTGTCATTGATTTGGCGGTTCACCTGCTTTACAATCTGGTTCTCCACCTGCTGGCGGATCTCCATGCCCGCCAGTTTGGCCTTCAGTTTCTTGTCGGCCTCGGTCATCTCTGTCTGGTCAAACCCTTGCAGGAAGTCGGCCATGTAGGCGGCGTCCACGCCCATGCGCTGTGCCAAATAGTTGACCAGCCCGTTGGTCTGAGCCACACCCATGGCATAGCTGAAGTCGGCCATGGGCACGGTATCGACCTTCTCCACCACCACTTCCTTCTTGGCTTTCTTGCTCTTCTTGGCCTTCTTGTCGGCAGAAGCAGTGCCGCAGACAAAGAGGGCGAGCAGGAGTGCCAGTGCTATTTTATAAGTTGATGATTTCACAATCTTGATTATTTATGTTCATAATTTAGGATTTAAGGATGCACAAGACAATCCTTAAATCCTAAAATAATTAAATCTTTAAATCAATGTCACTTCTCGATGCTGATGAGGTCGATGGTGAAGATGAGCGCGCTGAAAGGCTTGATGTTGCCCATGTCCTGTGAGCCGTATGCCTGATCCTGGGGAATATAGACCTTCCACTTGGAACCCACGGGCATGGTGGTGAGAGCGGCCTTGAAGCCGGGGATGACCTGGCTGGCACCGAAGACGGTCGGGTCGCGCTCCAGATTGCTGTCGAAGACGGTGCCGTCGATGAGTGTGCCCTCATAGTGCACCTTCACGCGGCAGGTGTCAGCGGCCACTTCGCCCTTGCCCTCGGTCAGGACCTCGTAATACACGCCGTTGCCCAACTCCTTCACGCCATCCTTCTTGGCGATCTCGGCCATGAACTTCTCGCCCTTCTCGCGGTTCTCGGCATACTTCTTCTCCTTGACAGCGTTCTGGATGGCATCCATGTGTGTCTGCACGTAGGTGTTGGCTGAATCGAGCGTCATGATGCTGAACTTACCGGCCACGGCAGCCATGAATCCGGCGTAGATGTTCTTCTCGTTGACAGTCTGTGTGCTGTCATCGCCGAAAATCATCTGGTTGATGTTCTTGACCATGCCCTGGCTCACCTGCTGCCCAATCTGGAGACCTGCATAGTAGGCGGCCTTCTTCTTGTTGTCGCCAGCCTGTGCGCTCTCATAGAATCCCTTGAGGAAGTCGTCGATGTAAGTGGTATCGACACCCATACGCATGACGAGGTAGTCCTTCAGACCCTGTGTCTGGCTCATGCCGATGGCATAACTGAGTGTGTCGATGTCGCTCTTGAGGCTTGCATTGGGAGCGGACTGTGTGCAGGAGATCATGATAGCAGCCACAGCCACTGCGAGGATAACGGAAATCTTTTTCATTTTTGCTTTTTATTATTAAAGGGTTAATTGGTTATTTATCTGATTGGTCTTATAGGTCTTATAGCACCTTAATCAGTTCCACGTCGAAGATGAGGGTGGAATAAGGTGGTATGCTGCTGCCGGCACCGCGCTCGCCGTAGCCTAGGAGATAGGGGATGAAGAAGCGGTACTTGGCTCCTTCCTTCATGAGCTGCACGCCCTCTGTCCATCCGGGGATGACACCGTTGAGGGGGAAGTCGGCAGGTTCGCCGCGCTGGTAGCTGCTGTCGAAAACGGTGCCGTTGATGAGCGTGCCCTCATAGTGGCAGCGCACTTTGTCCGTGGCCTTGGGGCTGCGGCCGGCACCTTCTGTCAGCACCTGATACTGGAGGCCGCTCTTGGTGGTGATGACACCGGCCTTCTTGCCATTGGCTTCCAGGAATGCCTTGCCCTCGGCGATGGCTCCCTGGGCCTGCTGGCGAGCCTGCTTGTCAAAGTACTCGTTGAGCAGTTTCTGTGCCTCGCGATGCGAGATAGCGGGTTCGCTGCCGGTGAGCACGTCGCAGATGCTGCGCGTGAAGTCCTCGACGCTGAAATCTTCTATTCCCATGCTCTTGAGCTGCTGGCCGATGCCGAGACCCAGAGCGTAGCTGATTTTGTTCATTATTCGTGCTGTTTGGGTGTCACATTCTTGTAAATCGGGCGCAAAGGTACGGCTTTTCTTTTATCTTTATACCTTTTTAAGCCACTTTTTTATCTTTTTTAGCGCATGATGGTGTCACTTCCGATATTTTTACCTACTTTTGCTGTGCATTTCCATTAAACAATATGTAATATGAAGAAACTTGTGGTCCTGACCGGTGCCGGCATGTCGGCCGAGAGCGGCATCAGCACCTTCCGCGATTCAGGCGGTTTATGGGAACAGCACAGGGTGGAGGACGTGGCCACCATCGAGGGCTACATCCGCGACCCGGAACTCGTCATCAATTTCTATAACGAGCGACGCCGCCAGCTGCCGACGGTACAGCCCTGCCGTGGCCACGAGCTGGTGGCCGAGCTGGAGAAGTGGTTCGACGTGACGGTGGTCACACAGAATGTAGATGACCTGCACGAGCGGGCCGGCAGCACCAACGTCATCCACCTCCACGGCGAGCTGATGAAAGCCACCTCCACACGCTCGCCCAACGACCCCACACAGATCCAGACCCTCACCCCCGAGCACATCGACATCCACATCGGCGACAAGGCTGCCGACGGTAGCCAGCTGCGACCCTTCATCGTCTGGTTCGGCGAGGCGGTGCCCATGATTGAGCAGGCCACCGAGGAAGCCATGAAGGCAGACATCTTCGTGGTCATCGGCACCAGCCTGAATGTCTATCCGGCAGCGGGTCTCATCCAGTTCGTCTCGCCGGACGTGCCCGTCTATCTCATCGACCCCAAGGACGTTCCATGGACCAGCGGACACCGCTACACACACATCAAGAAAGGCGCATCTGCCGGCATGGTAGAACTCGTGGAACAGCTGAAGAACGCAAGGGCATGAGGGTACTTCGGTAAAAACGCCCGCTTGCAACGGCCTTCACGACCGCATGTGATGAGCTTTACGACCGCATGTAACGGCCTTCACGACCGCTTGTTCAGAAGCTCACATGCACACACCATCGTGAAATAACTTGAAACAATAATACTTAAGGAGTTATGAAGAGTCCCAAACTTGAGGCACTGATTGCCGAGCAGAAGCAGTGGCAGGAGATCGTGGGAATGCGCACCGTGGCCGAGCTCAACGGAGCCATCCGGGCCGGTCACGCCACAGAAATCATCAACGTCAGCGAGGCATTGCAGGAGCGCAAGATAGCCCGTGTGGCCGACGAGATCTGCAACCTCAACCGCCGCCTGGTGTTGCTGGCAGGACCCAGCAGCAGCGGCAAGACCACCACCAGCAAGCGCATGGCCATACAGTTGGCCGCCTGTGGCATGAGGCCGCTGACCATTTCCATGGACGATTACTTCGTCAACCGCGTGAACAC
>JAFSZU010000016.1 GCA_017455585.1 Bacteroidaceae bacterium
GACCCGTCCGGACCATAGACCGGGTTGAAGCAGGTGTTCCAGCTGCCGGCCAGTCCGATGTATAGGTTGCGTGTGCAGAGATACTGGAAGTCGAATCCCACCATGGTATTGGTGTGGGATACATCGCGCAGGGCCGTCTGCTCGAAGAAGCTGAGTTCCGGGAAAGAGCCGAACCCCGCGAGCAGTGACACGCTGGAGATGTTATCGTCATTGATAAAGAGCTTGCCCTTCCACCCGGCGTTGTAGTAGAGGCTGGACTGCATGGCCGTGAGATCCAGCGTGAGCGTGGTCTTGATGCGCTCCCATGACTTCTCCAGCGATGGCGTGAGCAACCACAGGTTGTACTCTCCCTGCCGCATGTTCTGTTTCTGTCCCAGGAAGAGATAGGTCTTGGGGGTTCGGCGGTAGCCAATGCGCAGCGAGGGAATCCATCCCCGCGACAGGTCCAGGCTGGCCGATGCGTTGACACTGAAGCGGTTGAAGTAGCGGTTGGACCATGCGCCGCTCACCATGCCCGACCACCGGTGGTCGAACTGGTGCTCCCACTGCCCCATGAGTTCCACGCCGGCACCGCCGGCCGCCCCCTCCATCGTGTTCGTTTCATCGTCATAGGAGTGATAGCCGTCGATGCCCTTGTAGCTGACTTGGGCTGTATAGGTGTTGTGGCGCAGCAGTCGGCTATAGGCCACAGAGGCGATGGAATAGAGATGTCCTGTGGAGGCCAGTGTCCCCTCCTGTGTATCATAGAGGGCATGGGTGTAGGTGGCATCCACGCGGTTCTTGAAGCTGCGGAAACTCAGATAGCGCATGTGCTCCATCCACTCCTGCTGTTCGGCATTGGAGGGATTGTAATAGCGGTGCTGCAGGTCGTATGCCGGGGCATAGTCCTTCAACCGCTCATAGGCCAGTCCCTTGGTGTAGAGCAGCTCGCGGTTCTCGGGGTCAAAGACAAGTGCCGAATCGACCACCTCAACGGCCAGGTCGGCCATGTGGTTGCGCATCAGGTTCAGTGCCCACTCTCCGGAGATGCTGGAATAGGCCGCGATGAGCTGTGGATTGACCCACTCGTCCTTGTAGGCTCGCGGCCGTATGATGTCCAGTGCCTGGAAGTCCTGTTTCTGCTCGTGCAGCGAGAGGGCGCGCTTGATCATGAAGTAGGGTGTGGAGGGATATGCCTCGTAGCCCTGCTGGGCATAGTCGTGGAAGAGCTGCTGCCGGCGCAGTGTCTGGCTCATGTTGATGCACGTGCGCAGTGCCGCCTCGCTGGAGGGCACCACGTCGAGCAGTGCCTGCGCCTCGAAGAGCGCCTGTTCATAGTCCTCATCCTGGATGAGCAGGCGGAGACGGTTGGCGGCGATGTCCTCGTAGGCCGATGCGAAGCGCCGCTGCCAGACGGTGTCTGCGCTGGCCGCCTGGCGCACCAGTGCACGTGCCTGTGCATACTGTCCCAGATGTCCCAGCACCGTGATTTGTCTGCTGACGGCCGCTGCCCAGGCATCGTTCTCGGGCGTGGTCAGCTCCAACACGCGCTGCAAGTGCTGCTGGGCATCGGCCCACTGCTGGTGCTCCATGTCGCGGCTGCCCAGCTGCAGCATCAGGTCGGTGTACTCACCGATGAGTTCCTCGTCGGTGGGCTGCTTGTGGTAGAGTTCTTCCAGGATCTTCACGGTGGCGCCCTCGTTGCCGCAGCGGCGTTCGAGCGAGTACTGCTTCATCAGCAGTGCCGGTGTGCGCCCGTCGGTCCGGAAGGCCTCGGCCAGATACAGGCGTGCATCGTCGTAATAGCCCCGGGTCAGCGATGTGTTGATGAGGTAGGACAGCACGTCGCGGTCCTTGGTGATGCTGTAGAGCCGTCCGTTGACCTCGTATGGGTCGTTGAGGCGCGCCTGGTCTGCCACCTCATGGAGCAGACCAGCGTAGGTGCGCTCGTTGCTGCCGTTCTGCTTGACGAAGGACAGCGCCTGTGAGAACCGTCCCAGGCTGGACATGATGCCTACGGACTTGGCCACGAGCACGGCGTTGTTCGGGAAGTGGTGCAGCCCGCGATTGGCGGCGCCCAGTGCGCGTTCATACTCGCCCATGCGCTCGTAGGTGTTGATGAGTTCCACATAGTAGTCGAGGTTCATCGGGTCCAGGTCCAGCCATTGCTCCAGGTTGTCGGCGGTCTCGGCGAGGGTGTTCTTCTGCAGCGTGCCGTTCCATGTCTCGCGGTGTCGGTTGCGCACTTCACGGCGCACGATGCTGTCGTTTGGATAGATATGTGCCAGGCGTTCCAGGGCGGCATCGGCTTCCACGTGGTTGCCGAGTTTGCGGTAGAGCCCTATCTTGCGCCGCCACAGGTCGCGGTCGTAGGGTTGGAACTCCAGCAGTTCATTGATATAGCAGATGGCACTGCTGTAATGATTGAGGTCATCCTCCACATCCACGAGCAGACGCTTGGAGGCGTAGTGCTGGTCATCCTCCTGGGTGGCCCGGACGAGGTTGTAGCGTGCCTCCCTGAGATTATGGCTGACGTAGTAGTAGCGGCCGTTGAGGTATCGCAGGTCCGGGTCGGAGGGATATTCTGCCAGCCCCTCGTCAATATTGCGCTTGGCTTCCTGCCAGGCACCGCTGCGGATATACTCCTGCGCCCTTTCCACGAAGTATCGCGAGGTATGCACCTGCGCCGCCAGGACCGAGGCTGCGAAGAGGCAGCAAGCAAATATGATATAGCGTTTGTTCAATTCCTTATTTCGTTTAATGTTCTTTCCTTCTCTGTTGCAGGTTGCGGGTTGCAGGTTGCGGGTTGCGGGTTGCGGCCTGGAAGGCCGCCCAATGGACGAAAACTCTCAACTCCCAACTCTCAACTTTCAACTCTCAACTATCAACTTCCAACTCTCAACTTTCAGCTTTCAATTTTCAACTCTCAACTCTCAACTTTCAACTTTCAACTCTCAACTTTCAGCTTTCAACTTTCAGCTTTCAACTTTCAACTTTCAGCTTTCAACTTTCAACTCTCAACTTTCAACCGCTTTTCTGCTTCTTCTTGACGCCGCGGCGCTGGATGGGTGTCCAGACGGCAGTGGTGTTGCGCAGGAAGCGGAAGTATCCCACGTTGGAGCAGTAAGTGATGAAGGGGTGATAGATGAATGGTTCCAGCACGGCCATGAGCAGCAGCTGGCCGTAGCTCTTGGTGCGGTTGTGCCAGGGCACCGCCTCTGTGGTATAGTCGAACAGGAGGAGGAAGAAGGCCATGAGCACCGAGAATATGTATATCATGCCGAAGATGATAAATGCCGTGTCCCAGTTGACACCGCCGATGAGTATCAGCCAGATCATGAACAGGAACCCGCCGAATTCCAGCACGGGGGCTATGAACTCGAAGAGGAAGATGTAGGGGAGTGTGAAGGCGCCGATGGGGCCGTAGTGAGGGTTGAAGAAGAGCTTGCGATGGTGCGAGACGATCTCGAAGAGTCCTCGTGCCCAGCGCGTGCGCTGGCGGTATAGCGACTTGATGGTGGAGGGTCCTTCTGTCCAGCAGCATACCTTGGGCACCTGTGCCACGCGGAAGTCCAGGCCGTTGTTCTTCATATAGGTGACCATGCGCAGCAGCATATCGACGTCCTCGGCCATCGACGTGTTGTCATAGCCGCCAGACTTCACCACCACGTCGAGGTCGAAGAGTCCGAAGCCTCCGGAGATATTGGGCAGGGCATTGATGGTGGACCACCCCAGTTTGCCGATGAGGAAGGAGCGCATATACTCCAGCTGCTGCATCATGGGGATGATGTGCCCCGGCACGGCGGCCTCCACCACGCGGCCGTCCTCGACCGTGCAGCCGTTGCTCATGAGCATGGTGGCCGAGACGCCGATGGTGGGCAGGTGGCTGTTGACGACCAGCCACATCATGCGGTAGAGGGCCATAGGCTCGATGATGCAGTCCACGTCTGTGCAGACGAAATAGCGGTTGCTGCACACGTTGATGCCGGCGTTGGAGCCGTCGCTCTTGCGGCCGCCGTGCTCCTTGTCCACCACCACCAGCCGCCGGAACTTCTCGTTGGTGGACTTCAGCACACGCTTGATGGGCTTGGAGGGCACGCGCATGGCGATGTCATAGGGCACCTCCACCAGCTCGAACTCTGTGATGAGCAGCTCCATGGTGCGGTCTGTGCTGGCATCGTTGATGATGATGATTTCATAGTCGGGATAGTCTATCTGCATCAGCGAGTTGACATTGTCGATGATGGTGACTTCCTCGTTGAAGGCGGGGGCTATGATGGAGACGGCGGGTGTCAGGGGTGAACCTTTCATCAGGTATTTGATGGTCTCGTCATCCGGCATATTGATGGACTGCTGGCTCTGTGCCCTGAAGCTCTGCATGATGAGATACAGATAGCTGGCCATAATCGTCAGCGAGTAGGCAAAGATGATGTAGCAGAATATGTAGTATATGGTTAACCACATGGGCTGTTCAATTTACACATAGGTTTGGTTATAGACTGTCTCGACAGAGGGGTGGTATGCCTGCTCCTTGTCGAGCGGGATTTTGTCCAGGGTGATGGGGTTGTGGAAGAAGGTGTAGAACTTGCGGTCTGTCTCGGAGGCACTCTTCTCCAGCTCCCAGAGCAGCGCACGCCCCTCTTCGCCATAGCTATACATGCAACGCAGTGCCTCGAAGCGCACGTGCGGGTTGGTGCTGTTCTCATAGCCGTCGAGCAGCAGGTGCAGGCTGTTGCCGGAGGCCAGTCGTGTGATGGCGTGCATGATGGCCACCTTGGTATCGTCGGGTTGCGTGAGCATGGTATCCACGAGCAGGGGTTCTGCCTCGGTGTAGTGGCAGTAGCCCCATGTGCGTGAGATCTCCTCGATGAGTTTCTTGTGCTTGCTGTCATGGAACAGGTCCTCGAGCTGGTGGCAGTGTTCGCGCTGGTCAAAGCGCCGCATGAGGCGCACGAACATGCACTTGGTCGAGTCGTTCTTCTGCAGATGTGCCCAGTGCGCCAGATTGGGCAGCTTCAGCCCGGCGGCGCGGCGGCGGTGCAGCACATAGCCCAGCTCTATCTCGTCATAGATGCAGCAGTTCTCGTCGAAGAAGTCGGTCTCGAAATAGTCCAGGTCGCTGTCTGAGCTGGACATGACAGCCGAGTACATGGCCAGTCGGCGCACGCGGATCTTCTTGGAGTTCAACAGCTTGTTGATGACCCAGGGACTGATATAGAGCTTGAAGGTGCGGATCATGGTCATGGCCTTCACCTTGCTGCGCATACCCCCCAGGCTGACCTCGTTCTCCAGGAAGGTGGGAATCCCGAACATGTCCAGCAGCAGCTGGATATTGGCCGAGCGGTGCTCATTGGACGTGTCATTGACCAGCCTGTAATAGATGAGGTGGCAGAAGCCGCGTTTGTCCTGCTGCGTCTTGAGCGGGTTCTTCTGCGCGTCTGCCAGATGGATGTGACTGCTCAACTCGTCACGCGTCATCTGCGGGTTGGCGTTGGGGGCGAAGATGGCATCCAGCACTTCATCAAACTGTTCATGCAGCCGTTCATGTGTCTTCCGCCTGGCTCTGCGCTTGCGGGTCATGCGACCCAGCACCGCCAGAATGACAATGATGGCGAGTATTGCCCACTGGATGAACCATATCGCCGTCTGCACCTCGTAGGGGTAATCCTGGAACAAGGCCGTGTAGTATGACAGGTAATAGCTGCCATACGCGGCCAGTAGGCGCAGGTAGTATGAAAGGGTTGATACAGTATTCATTGCCCGGGGGAACATGGAACCGCATGGTCCTTATTCCCAAATCCGGCGCAAAGATACAAACAAAATCCCAATGAGCACGCAACAAAGACAAATATTTTATTGATTATCATTCCCTCCTAAGACAAAAAACAGCACATCACCCGCGTGTGAAGGGAAACACACCCGCGTGTGAAGGGAAACACACCCGCGTGTGAAGGGAAACACACCCGCGTGTGAAGGCGCTCACGTCCGCACATAAAGGGCAACACGTCCGCACATGAAGGCGCTCACGTCCGTATGTTCTGCGGCTCACGTCCGCATGACATTTTCAGAGGTCCTTGGTGGTGACGGTGCCCCAGCTGCTGGACTTCTTGTATTTGTCGGAC
>JAFSZU010000150.1 GCA_017455585.1 Bacteroidaceae bacterium
AAGACTATCAGTAATTGGTTTAGAGGTGAGGGTCGCTACGCGACGGTGAGAGGTGAGGGTTGAATGCTCAGATAGTAGGTGACAATTACGTGCGGTCATAAAAGCCTTCACGTGCGGTCGTGAAACTGCTCACGACCGCACGTGAAGGCTTTTATGACCGCACGTTTTTTTTAGCGCAACCGATCAAGGGAGCGCACCAGTGCCTCGTCCTTCAAGATGGCACGGAATGCCAGGAAGGCGAGGATGCACGCCAAAGCCGGGAAAGCAGCCCATGGGGTAGGGGAGAAGTCGCCCCCGAAACTGTCGCCCAGCATGAAGACAAAGGCGACATAGACGGCATACCATCCCACGACGAGGATGCAGCACAGCATGGCCAGACGGCTCTGCACCAGGCGTGTACGCCACAGGAAGATGTCGAAGGCCAGGCCCGTAGCCACCAGAACCAGCAGTGCAAAGAGAGCCCACGGCGTGAACAGGTGCTGTCCTGCGGCTTGCTGTGCCAGTACCAATGCGTCATCGCCGTCGGTAGTTGTTTGAATGGTGCTGCCCACGGGGCCGTCGTATGGCACATGTATCCACAGGTTATAGAGCGTGGCCGAGGTCTCGCCGTCGGCGTTGACAAAGTGTCCTACGGGTAGGCACAGGCACGCCACGCAGAGAATGGCTGCCACTGCCAGATAGATGGTTTGGATGCGTTGAATCATTTTTAATAGTCCTCTTCTTCCATGTCATCCTTGGCGGGATTGCGGAAGTATATTTTTCCGTCGCGGAATTCCTGTGTGGCGATGAGGCTGGGCTTGGGCATTTTCTCATAGAAGCGGCTGATTTCTATCTGCTCACGGTTCTCGAAGACCTCGTCCAGGTTGTCGCTCTGAGTGGCAAACTCCTGCAACTTCTTGGCAATTTCGTTCTTCAGGTCTGTGCTGATTTGGTTGGCGCGCTTGGAGATGATGACCACACTCTCATAGATGTTGCCAGTGTCCTTGCTCAGGTCAAGGATGTTCTGGGTGACTGTGGTCATCGGTGCATTTGATTTCTTGTAATCCATGATGTATATTTGACGATTTGACAATTTACGATTTACAATTTATGGGGCTAATGGGACTTATGGGGCTAATGGGCAATTTTTAATTCTCAAATATCCTTTTATTCGTCCTCGTCGATGGGCAGCCCCTTGAGCGCTTTCTGGCTGCGGTTGAGGTAGCGTTGTGCTTCACTGAGGTACTGACTCTCAGGAAATTCGTTGGCAAAGGCATAGTAGTCATCCACCGTCTGGCGGAAGCGTTCTGCCTGTTTCTCCACCACACTTTGTCTGGCCAGATGATAGCGGGCGCGAAGAGTCAGGAGCATAAACTGTTCACGGAAGGCCGGTGCGGCGTAGGGATAGTCCTTCAGTGCATTCTCGCAGGTGATGATACAAGCCTCGTAGTTCGAGCCGCCGCCCGTGCTGTTGCCCACATAGCTGCCCAGGTCGTAATAGAGCTGGCATGTGCGCAACTCCTTGTCCACCAGATGGTCCTGCAACTGCTGGAGCATCTCCTGGGTCTGAGCGCGCAGTTTGGTGGTGGGGTAGGAGTCCAGGAATGCCTGCAGCTCGTTGATGGCACTGTAGGTGATGGTCTGGTCCAGTCGCGGGTCGGGCACGCTCTCGAAGAGCGAGCGGCCGCAGTAATAGCGGGCCTGCTCCACATAGAGGCCACGCGGATAGCTCTGGTAATATTTGCGGAAGGTCTGTGAGGCGGTTTCCAGGTCCCGGCTCATGTAGGCACTCATGCCCATCATATACAAACATTCTTCGGCATAACCCGTGCCCTTGGTGGCAAGTATGAGACTGCTGAAGAGCTCCTGGGCGTGGACATACTGTCCGCGAACGTAGCAAGCCTTGGCCACCTCATATTTGTATTCGGAATCTCCGTGCTTGAACGCGGCGCTATATTCACCGCAACTGCTGAGGGTAAGCAGCAACAACAAAGAACCCAAAAGAAGACTTTTGTGTGTCATTATTTATATGTGTGCTTATAAAGCGGCTGCAAAAGTACTGCTTTCTGCACAAAAGGCCAAGCCTTTTTCAGTTTTTTTGCACAATTCATCCTCTTTGTTTGCATCTTTTGTAACTTTCTCCTATTTTTGCAACAATAAATTCCCTTCACCTTCGATATGTCTCGCAGATAGCGCAGAAACTCTCAACTTTCAACTTTCAACTCTCAACTTTCAACTCTCAACTCTCAACTTTCAACTCTCAACTTTCAACTCTCAACTTTCAACTTTCAACTTTCAACTTGGACTTCCATCTCATTTCCAAATATGAACCGACGGGCGACCAGCCCGAGGCCATTGAACAGCTGACACAGGGTATCCTGGATGACGTTCCCGCCCAGACGCTCCTCGGCGTGACAGGCTCTGGCAAGACGTTCACCATTGCCAATGTCATAAAAAATGTCAATAAACCCACCCTCATCCTCAGCCATAACAAGACCTTGGCAGCACAACTCTATGGCGAGATGAAAAGCTTCTTCCCCGAGAACGCTGTGGAGTACTACGTCTCTTACTATGACTACTATCAGCCCGAGGCATATATCCCCTCCACCGACACCTATATCGAGAAGGATCTGGCCATCAACGAGGAGATAGACAAGTTGCGATTGGCCGCCACCTCAGCCCTCCTCTCTGGGCGAAAAGATGTCATTGTGGTCTCCTCTGTATCCTGCATCTATGGCATGGGAAACCCTGCCGCCTTCTATGAGAATGTGATTGAAGTGATAAGGGGCAAGAAACTGGACCGCAATGCCTTATTGCGACGATTGAACGATTCTCTTTATACTCGGAACGATGTCTCTTTGGGACGAGGTGAATATCGCGTCAAGGGTGACACGGTGGATATCTTCCTGGCCTACTCTGACAACCTCCTGCGCATCACCTTCTGGGATGACGAGATAGACGCTATTGAGGAGGTGGAACCTGTTTCGGGCACCCGTCTGGGTGAGTTCGCCGACTACAGGATTTACCCGGCCAACCTGTTTATGACCACCAAGGAACAGACCCTCTCGGCTATCCGCCAGATAGAAGATGACCTGACAGCACAAGTCAAATTTTTTGAAGGTGAAGGAAAGAAGCTGGAGGCCCAGCGCATCTATGAGCGCGTGACCTACGACATGGAGATGATCCGGGAGCTGGGGCACTGCTCGGGCATCGAGAACTACAGCCGCTATTTCGACGGACGTCCACCCGGTACGCGCCCCTACTGCCTCCTGGATTTCTTTCCAGAAGACTACCTGCTGGTAGTGGATGAGAGCCACGTCTCCGTGCCCCAGATCTCGGCCATGTATGGCGGTGACCGTGCCCGCAAGACCAACCTGGTGCAATACGGCTTCCGTCTGCCAGCAGCCTTGGACAACCGCCCACTGAAGTTTGAGGAGTTTGAGCAACTGACCCATCAGGTTATCTACGTCTCTGCCACCCCTGCCGACTATGAGTTGGCGCAGAGCGAGGGCGTGGTGGTGGAGCAGGTGATACGCCCCACAGGGTTGCTGGATCCTGTTATCGAAGTACGCCCCAGCATGAATCAGGTCGATGACCTCATGGAGGAGATCCAGCAGCGCGTGGAGGCCGACGAGCGCACGCTGGTCACCACGCTCACCAAGCGCATGGCCGAGGAACTGACAGAATATCTGCTGAATAACGGTATCCGTGCCAACTACATCCACAGCGATGTCGATACCCTCTCCCGTGTGCAGATTATGGATCAGCTGCGGCGCGGCGAGTTTGATGTGCTGGTGGGTGTCAACCTGCTGCGCGAGGGGCTGGACCTGCCGGAGGTGTCACTGGTGGCCATCCTGGATGCAGATAAAGAAGGTTTCCTGCGCAGTCACCGTTCTCTCACACAGACCGTGGGACGTGCTGCGCGTAACGTCCATGGCAAAGCCATCATGTATGCCGACACCATCACACAGTCCATGCAACTGACCATCGACGAGACCAACCGTCGGCGTGAGAAACAACTACATTTCAACCAACTGCACGGCATCACACCCACACAGATCCGGAAGGAACGCACCATGACCGACCTCATCAGCGCCGGACAGCAACAGACCGCCGAGCGCGACCGCCGGGCCTACGTGGAACCCGAGCGTCCTGTCCTGCTGGCCGCCGAGGCGCAGGCCGAGTACATGACTCGTGCAGACATGCAAAAGGCTGTAGATCGACTGCGCAAGCAGATGCAGGAGGCCGCCCGCAAGCTGGACTTCATCACCGCCGCCCAGCTGCGTGACCAGATGCTGCAGTTGATGGCACAGTTAGACGAGGCACCTCAATAACGTCGTGGAGCTGAGGGGACCGGTCAACATGGAATGTTGCCAATAAAAAAACGGAAGGGTTCAATTCCCTTCCGCGTAACGTCGTGGAGCTGGAGGCACAGGAAACCGTGGCCGGACACTATTCAAAGAGGTTGCGCAGCGAAGCGGAAGCCATCAGCGAGGAAGCCACCAAGGAGCAGCGCAAGCAGGGCATGGACGCACACGCCTTCGCCACACGCGAGAAGGGAGGGATGACGCTTTCGGGCAGGGTGTGGAACCTTGCGGCCAACGCCAAGCAGGAAATAGAGGTAATGATACAGAACGGCATCCTTGAAGGGAAAGCCCCAACGAGGTGAGCCGTGACATACGCAAGTACCTCAACATCCCCGACGCGCTTTTCCGCAGGGTGAGGAACAAAGAGACGGGCGACCTCGAACTGAGCAAGGCGGCGCGAGCCTACCATCCCGGCACGGGCGTTTACCGCTCGGCATACAAGAACGCACGGCGGCTGGCCGTCACGGAGATGAACGCGGCCTACAGGCGGGCGCAGTGGGAGAGCTACCAGCAGAACCCGTTAGTGACAGGCTACGAGATACGGCTGAGTGCCAACCATACCACCACCATCAAGGGCAGGCGCGTACCATTGAAGGACATTTGCGACACGATGGCGGGCAAATACCCCAAGACATTCCTTTGGACGGGGTGGCACCCGCATTGCAGGTGTGACATGGTTCCCATATTGATAACCGAAGGCGATTTCCGGGCAAGGATAAGGGCGAGAAAGAACGGAACCCTTGACAGCTGGAAGCCGCGAGACAGGGAGAGCCGCCCCGTGAGGTCTCTGCCAAGGCAGGTGCAGACGTGGATGGAGGGCAACCGTGAGCGTCTGGAGAGGATAAAGGCTTTGCCGGAGTGGGTGCAGCAGAACAACGCCCAGCTGGCCGTCACGGCCTACGACACCGCCGTTTGGTTCAGGACGCACTACAACAACGCCAAAGGCGGCTACGTGGCCACACAGAGTACGCGGCCAGCGCGTCGTAGGCGTCATCGTAGAGCTTTGAGTAGGATTGCAGCAGATTGACGAAGCCCTGCGTCTCGGGTGACATTACATTGGTTTTCATACGCGACCCTCCTTTCTGTCTTCATTGAACAATTCGTTGAGGAACTTGCGCCCCGGCTCGGTGACGGCTATGTGCAGGGAAGTACCCTTGTCGCCGTTCTTGTGGTAGAATAAGTAGGTACGGAACACGAAGAAGCCTTTGTCGGCATACTTCGCGCAGGGCAGCAGCTCGCCGGACTGACGGAACAGCACCTTACGCGCCAGCAGCCAGTCACGCAGGGCATAGACGGAGCGCAGCCCCAGCTGCTTGGCCACCTGCGTAAGCGTGTGGGAGTCGGAGGAGGAAAGCACGTCCTTTGCATACTTCACCAGCGGCGCGTCACACTTGCTTTGCGTGATGGCGGCGGCGGCTTCAAGGCGCAGGGCTTCCGTTTTCTCCTCGACGCGCCTTGCACGGTTCGCGGCCTTGCGGGCTTCCTTGCGCAGTTCCGAAGCCTTTTCCTCCAGCTGCAGCGTCCGGGCTTCCGACACGGCTACACGTTCTTGCAGAGCCTTCACGGTACGCTCGTAGATACCCACGGCCTTTGCAAGGATTACCTTTTCATCGTCGGCCTCAGAGACGGGGATGTAGCCGCCCGTCCTGCGGATTGCGGGCAGCACTTCCGAGGTTATCCACTTGCGGAAGGCACGCGCCTCCGGCTTCCGGCTGTCTAAGATAACGTCATACAGGCCGTCCTCATTGACAAAAGTCGCAGTTTGGGAGCGGCCAAGATTGTCGGTGATGGGGTCATTTGAAATGACATCATCACTAAGTCTCACCTTGACTTGACGAGGATTGCCAAGTCCTAACGCCTTGCACACGTCGGCAAGGCAGAACAGCGGATTATCGGGCGTTCCCGAAGTCCTGATTTTCCCGAATTGCGGGGAGTTGGAAATTAAGTTTCCGTTCATTTCTCGATAATTTTGGACGTTAAACAAAAGCCACGCTACGTGCTGTTCAAGTCTATCGAGTGACTTTGTGGGCGTTTCCGCTACCACGCACGGCGCAGCTGTGAAATTTCTCTTTCAGCTATATGGCGCAACAGGCCGGACACGCCAGCGATTGCACCTACTCGATAATTTGAACGCCGTAAAGTTACGGTTTTATTTTGGAACAGCCGCCATTTCGGGGCAAAAATTAACTCTATTTATCTGTTTTGCGGTGTTTTTGGTGTCATTTGGAGGTGTAAGGCAACAAAAAGGCCAAAAAAGTTTCGTGTTTAATAAACTTTTTGTACCTTTGCAGCGTCAAAAGGGTTAAAGCGACACCAGCAATGGAAAGAAAGATAACAGTAGAACTGCTTGACGAAGCGCAAGCGTTTGTGTATAGCCAGCGTTTGGAGGTTCAGAAGAAAATCTCCTACAACCTTGCGAGGGTTGCAAGTGGAGAGAAGGATGCCGAGATATTCAAAAAGCTGGAAGATACGGACATTTGGGAGTTCCGCACCCTGTATAACGGCACTGCTTACCGATTGTTCGCCTTTTGGGACACGGAATCCGGGGCATTAGTGGTGGCCACGCACGGCATTGTAAAGAAAACGCAGAAGACCCCGCCGAAGGAGATACGGAAAGCGGAGCGGATAAGGCAAGAATATTATAACGATAAAAACAACAGATTATGAGACAGGTTGGAAGGTTCAAGGTGTATTCGTTAGACGAAGTGCTTGACGATATTTACGGCAAGGCAGGTACACCAGAGAGAGACGAATTTGAAGAAAGCGTAGCCGAGGCCGTCCATGCTTCGCGGATTGGCGCAGCGGTGAAGGAAGCCCGCACCCGTCAGAACCTTACACAGGAGGAGCTGGGTGAGCGCATAGGCGTTAAGAAGGCACAGATTTCGCGCATTGAGCGCGGCTACAGTATCAGCATCCCCACTATGAGCCGCGTTTTCAAGGCTTTGGGCGTGGCTACGGCAACGCTCGACCTGGGGCAGGGTTTCGGCAAGGTTGCACTTTGGTAAGGCCGCAAGGCACAGACAGACAAGAGGGAAGCGTTACTGATTGTAACGCTTTCTTTTTTTGGTATGCTCGGCATGAGCATTGTCTAACGGGTGGAAGTCCCGAGTGAGCCCTAATAGCGGGAATCACATAGCCAAGAGCAAGGGTGTCCGTCGCGAGGCGGAATCTGAAAGAAGCAGGCGGCAAACATCTGGCC
>JAFSZU010000151.1 GCA_017455585.1 Bacteroidaceae bacterium
TCGGTGACGAGCTCATTGGCGTTCCAGAGTTGGCGGACGAAACCTGTTGTGCCGCCGTCGAGGCCGTCGATGTCACAGTCGCCGTCGGCACCGCCGTTGCCGGCCAGCGCCATGTTGGCATAGCATTTTGTGTAAAGCCCGGCCTCGTCCGGGTCCATCGTGGTGCTGGGGTCAATGGGAGAGACATCCAAGTCCCCGGTACACGAGCTCAGGCCTGCGGCCAGCATCATGGCAGCCACAGGAAGTATGTATGTGAATTTGTTGAAGTTCATAGATGTGATTCTTTAAGCGGTTAGCACTTCATTAGAAATCGAGAACGACGCCCGCCTGAAGGGTGAAGGGACGCGGATAGATGGAATTGTCGATACCGCCAAACACTTCGGGGTCGATGCCGTCATACTTGGTGATGGTGAAGACGTTGGTGGCACTGACGTAGGCACGTCCGCTGAGGAAGTCGTCAGGAGTCTTGAACGAGTAGCCCAGGGTGATGTTGTCGCACTTGAGGAAGGAGGCGTTGTGCACAAAGTAGTCCGAGACCACATAGTCATAGGTGGACCAGTTGTTGGCGATGGCCGACGGGATGCTGGTCTGCAGGTAGTTGAACGAGCTGTCATAGCGCTTGGCCGTGTTGGCGTAGCCTGCCTGCTTGTCCCAGTAGATGTAGTTGTTGAAGTTGGCGCGCAGACCGATGCCGAAGTCCCAGCTCTTGTACTGCAGACGGGTGCTCAGACCTGCCTGGTAGGGGGCGTGGGGGCTCTTGTAGAAGTAGCGGTCGCTCTCGCTGATCTTGCCGTCGCCGTCACGGTCCACATAACAGCCCTCGACGGGCAGGCCGTTCTTGTCATAGACCTGCTGATAGACATAGAAGGAGTTGGCGGGATGCCCCACGGCCTGTGCCTGCACCATGTTGCCTGTGCCAGAGGAGATGCCGCCCGTCATGACGATGGAGGACTCGCCGGTGAGCTCGGTGATTTCGTTGTGGTTATAGGTGAAGTTGCCTGTGATTTCCCACAGCCAGTCCTTGGTGACCACGGGGCGCACGGTGAGCATCACCTCGATACCCTTGTTCTCCAGAGAGCCGATGTTGGAGAGCACCTGGTTGCGGAAGTTGGAACCTGCAGAGACGTAGGCGGTGTTGATGAGGTCGGTGGTCTTGCGGTAGTAGGCATCGACGCTACCGAGGAAGCGGTTCTTGAAGAAGCTGAAGTCCAAGCCGACGTTGTAGGTGGTCGTGGTCTCCCATTTGAGTTCCTCGTTATAGGCATCGGGGCGATAGAGGATACCCGTCGGGTTGACACCCGTGATGGGATAGCGTCCGTCGGTGTTGTTGATGTTGACGTTGTAGGAGGCAAAGTAGTTGTAGTTGCCGATGCCGTCCTGCTGGCCGGTCTTACCCCAGCCGAGGCGCAGCTTCAACTCATCCACGGCCTTGACGTTCTTGAGGAACGGCTCCTCGCTGATGACCCATCCGAAGGCGGCAGAGGGGAAGAGTGCCCAGTGGTCCTTGAAGCGGCTGGAACCGTCGTAACGCACAGTACCGGTGAGCATGTAGCGGTTCATCAGGCTGTAGTTGGCACGGCCGTAGAAGCTGACGAGGTAGCTCTCCTGCTCCCACTCACTCTTGGAGGGCTTATAGGGCGTGCCGGCCAGGTCGTCACCAGCATCGTCGGTCAATGTGGATGTGGTAGGATAGAGGCCCTGATAGTAGCTCTCGCCCCAGTATTTCTTGTGGCTCCACTCATAACCGCCCATGATGTCGAAGTGGTTATCGTCGTTAATATACTTGAAGTACTGAGCGTAGGCCGAGTAGATGAGGTTGTATTTGCTCTCCTTGGTGTAACCGTCGTTGCCATAGTAGAAGTTGGAGGGACCCCACGGTGCGTAGGTGGTGTTCTGTTTGCCGTTGGCCCAGTCACCGGAGAAGTTCATGTGCAGACGCAGGTCCTCGAAATCGTGAACCTTATAATCCACTTCCACATTGCCCATGTAGTCGAACGACTTGGCCTGGTCATCCTTTTCAGCCAGACGGGCCACAGGGTTGGAACCGGCGTAGGTGTTCATGATGGTCTCGTAGTCAGGATCCTGATAGGAAGAACCGTCGCTCTTCCAGGCAAAATAGTAGTTGTAGTTGGGGTCATCAGAGTTCACGGGCTGTGTGGGATCCATGCGCACAGCGTCGTTGATGGCATCTGTGTTGGCATAGTCGTTGTGTGCATACATGAACTTGCCGTTGATGTTGAACGTCAGGTGGTCATCAAGGAAAGAGGGATTCAGAGACACACTGGCTGTGGTGCGCTGGAAGTCGGACCCCTTGAGGATGCCATCCTGATTGGTGTATCCGGCCGAGATGCGGTAGGGCATGTTCTTCAGGCCGCCGGAGACCGTGACGCTGTGGTCTGTGCTGACGGCACCCTGATAAATCTGATCCTGCCAGTCGGTGTCGGCATCGCCCAGCAGTCCGGCAGCGGCAGAACCGGCGCCATAGTAGCTGTTGATGAAGTCTCTGTATTCCGAGGCACCGAGGACGTCCATCGACTTCTGGCGCGTGGAGAAGGAGACGTTGCCACTGTAGCTCACATGTGCCTTCTGGCCCTTGCGGCCTTTCTTGGTGGTGATGATGATGACACCGTTAGAACCGCGGCTACCGTAGATGGCGGTGGCAGAGGCGTCCTTCAGGACGGTGAAGGTCTCGATGTCCTCGGGGTTGACCATCGACAGGGGGTTGGCCAGACCCTTGACACCCTGATTGTCCATGGCCAGACCGTCAATGACGATCAGAGGGTCGTTGGAGGCGTTCAGCGAGGAGCCGCCACGGATGCGGATGGTGGCACCGCCACCGGGTGTGCCGCCGCCACTGGTGACACTCACACCGGCGATCTTGCCCTGGATCATGTCCTGGGCATTGGTGATCATGCCGTGGTTCTTCTCGTCGGGCTTCAGTGCCGTGACACTACCCGTGAGGTCGTGCTTGCGCGCCGTACCATAACCGATGACCACCACGTCCTCCATCACCTTGGCATCTTCTGTCATGGTGATGTTCAGGCGCGGGGCGGCGGTGACCGTCTGGCTGGCAAAGCCCATGAAGGAAATCACCAGCTGTGCACCGCGCGGAGCCTGAAGTTCGAAATTACCATTGAAGTCTGTCATGGTGCCGTTCTGTGTGCCAACGACTTTGACACTGGCTCCAGGCAGAGGTTCGCCGGTATCGTCTTTCACATGGCCTTGCACAGTGATGGCCTGTGCGAAGGCACCCAGAGAGAGGAATAACCCACACAAGAGGGTTAGAATCCGCAAGGGGATTCTGCATTTTACCTGCTTCATCATGCTTGTTTGTTTAAAAAATATTTATTTAAAAGGTTTACACATCACTTGTTGAAAAATCCGCCTTGGACAGCGTTCGAAGGCGTATCTTTCATTTTGGCGTTGCAAATGTAAGAACGAGCGCACGAACATAGCAACAACGTTGACATAAATCAACAAAAAGAGTTGCGCAAACGATTGCGTAAACTTTCGTCTCCTTTCGTAATAACAAATAGTTATCACTTTTATGTCTTTTATCTATATTTGCAGGCGAAAACCTCCAATCATGAGCGAGAACGGCACCATCACAATGAAAGACATCGCCCGGGAACTGGGTGTTTCCGTGGCCACTGTGTCACGTGCCCTGCAGGACAGTCCCCGCATCAGCCCTGAGCAGCGGGAACGCATCCAGCGTTATGCTCGTGAACACAACTTCTTTCCCAACGCGCTGGCAGGCTCACTCCGCCGCAGCCGTCAGGAACCGGTGAGGATTATAGGTGTCATCATTCCGCAGATTGCTCATTACTATTTTTCCACCATTCTTTCGGGTATTGAGGAGGAAGCCAGTCTGCGTGGCTACCGCATCCTGGTGGCACAGAGCGATGAACGATATGAACGTGAGGTGCGCATCTGTCAGTCCTTTTTGGCGCACCGTGTCTGCGGGGTCATTGTTTCCCAGGCCAAGGACACCACGAGCTACGGACATTTCCAGCAACTGCAGGATGCTGGTTTGCCACTGGTGTTCTACGACCGCATCTGCACGGGCCTGAATACCAATCGCGTGGTGGTGGATGACTATCATGGTGCCTTCACAGCCGTGAAACATCTGATAGAGACAGGTTGCCGCCGCATTGCCTTCTACGGTTCATCCATGCGGTTGGAAATTTCCAAGAACCGATATAACGGCTATCGCGATGCTCTCCTGGAGGCGGGCTTGCAGCCTAATGAATCTCTCTTTCTGGAATGTGACAGTTACGAAGCGGCCGAGATGATGACTCCTGCCTTGTTGGAACGAGAGGATCGCCCAGACGCTATCTTTGCCGTCAACGATGACACGGCCATCGGTATCCTGAACGTAGCCAAGCGAATGGGACTACACGTGCCAGAAGACCTGAGTATCTGCGGATTCACCAACGGCGCACTCGCCATGGCCTGTGAGCCCAAGTTGACCACGATAGAGCAGCGCGGCAGCCGCGTGGGCAAGGAGGCCGTGGACATTCTCGTGGATCACGTGGAGGGCATCATCCCCGCTGACCGCGTGGAACGCCGTGTGGTCAAGACACGCCTCATCGTCAGAGGTACCACAAAAATGCCATGAGCCTCATGAATCTCATCATCCCCATAAAACTCCCAAAAACAACATACTATGCAAAAGCCTGATTTATCTTTTTGGAAACTGTGGAACCTGAGTTTCGGGTTCTTTGGCGTGCAGATAGCCTATGCGCTGCAAAGCGCCAACATTTCTCGTATTTTCCGCACTTTGGGTGCCGACCCTCATGACCTGAGTTATTTCTGGATCCTACCACCATTGATGGGCATCCTGGTGCAACCCATCGTGGGCACGCTGAGCGACCGTACGTGGACGCGCTTCGGACGTCGCATACCTTATTTATTTATAGGGGCCGCCGTGGCGGTGGCGGTGATGTGCCTGCTGCCCAATGCGGGGTCGCTGGGGCTGGCCGTCTCGTCGGTGATGCTGTTCGGTCTGCTGATGCTGATGTTGCTGGACACTTCCATCAACATGGCTATGCAACCCTTCAAGATGTTGGTTGGCGACATGGTGAACGAGCAACAGAAGGCCAAAGCTTATAGTATTCAGTCTTTCCTCTGCAACGCTGGCTCAGTGATGGGCTTTGTGTTCCCCTTCTTCTTCACTTGGATAGGACTGAAGAACGTAGCTCCCGAGGGTGTGGTGCCCGACTCTGTTATCTGGAGTTTCTATATCGGCGCCGCCATCCTCATCCTCTGTGTCATCTACACGGTGACAAAGGTGCGCGAGTGGAATCCGCTAGAATATGAGAAATATAATGGGACTCATGAGGCTAATGAGAGGCAAGAGAGTGCCAATTGGTTAACCCTCCTGAAGAACGCCCCTTCGACCTTCTGGAAAGTAGGTCTCGTGCAGTTCTTCTGCTGGGCGGCATTTTTGTATATGTGGAGCTACGTCGTGGATGCTGTCTCCGAGACGGTGTGGGGAACGACGGACCCGGCCTCTGAGGCCTATCAGACAGCTGGCAACTGGACAGGCGTGCTCTATGCCATCCAGGCTGTGGGCAGTGTCTGCTGGGCACTCATGCTTCCGCGCTTCAAGAACACCAAGGTGGCCTACGCCGTGAGTCTGCTACTCGGCGGCCTGGGATTCGCGCTCATCCCCTTCTGCCCCGACCAGTACTTGCAGATTGTGCCCTTCTTGCTCATCGGCTGTGCCTGGGCCGCCATGCTGGCCATGCCCTTCACCTTCGTGACCAATGCCCTGCAAGGTTATGGCCACATGGGGGCTTACCTCGGCTTGTTTAATGGCACCATCTGCCTGCCGCAGATCGTGGCCGCACTCTGTGGCGGCGCCATCCTATCAGTCATCGGTCACCACCAGTCATCCATGATGATTGTCTCTGGCGTGCTCCTGGCCATAGGTGCGCTGTGTGTCTCCTTCATCAAGGACAAGAAGTGAGCTTCTGAACATGCGGACGTGAAGCCCGACACGTGCGGACGTAATTGCCATCACGTGCGGACGTAAACGGCATCACGCGCGGACGTGTTTTTGCGCACCAATAGTTATTCCCGATCAAACAGACAAAATGATTATATAAAAGATGAACATCAGATTTGAAATTGAATACCGCACCATCTACGGCGAGGACCTGTTCCTCAACGTCCTGGAACGCGACGGCAGCCAGACGCGCCACGCCATGCACACACGAGACGGCATCATCTGGACTTGCGAACTGACCACTGAGAAGCCACTGGAATACTTCTACACTGTCACCTGGCAGGGACGCGAGAAGCGCACAGAATGGGTGTTCTGCCCCCACAGCTTCGACCCCAAAGAGGTCTCCGACCCCTCACTGCCCGTGGTGCAGCGCGATGCGTGGATGGACGCGCCCGAAGACTTCCGCGTGGCCGGCACGCTGATTCCCGTCTTCTCCCTGCGCTCGCGCCGCAGCTTCGGCGTCGGCGACTTCGGCGACCTGCGCATGATGGTCGATTGGGTGGCCACCACGGGCCAGCGGCTGCTGCAGATTCTGCCCATCAACGACACCACCTCCAGTCACACCTGGGCCGACTCCTATCCTTACTCCTGCATCAGCGTCTTTGCCCTGCA
>JAFSZU010000152.1 GCA_017455585.1 Bacteroidaceae bacterium
AAAGGTGAAAGGTGAAAGTTGAAAGTTGAAAATTGAAAGTTGAAAGGTGAAAGTTGAAAGTTGAGAATTAGGAATTGAACATCCATGACACTATAAATATATGAAAACAATGTGGGCTACAATTGCACTCTCCCTCTGCCTGTCCCTGCCCCACGGCTGTGGACTCTTGAAGACCTTTGAAGACGGCAGCGAGGCATTTGAATACCGGGATATCTATCTGCCCGGCAACAGCGGCGAGGCGGGAAAGGCCATAGGACTGCACAATCTCGATGCAGAATGGGGCATCTGGGGGCACAACCTCTTCAAGATCCTGCCGAAGGACCACTCACACGCCATCTATGCCAAGGTGGACGGGCGCGTCAACACCGAACAGTTCTGCTTCTCGTCTGACCAGCTCTACCATTACGTCGAGGAATACATTTCAGACAACTATGGCAGTAATGAGACAAAACGTTTTGCCATTTTGCCGAATGACAACCATGTGGTATGCCAGTGCGAGCAGTGCATTGCTGCCGGCTGCTCCTACAATGACGTGGCACCCGCCGTCTTCAGCTTCCTCGAGCGACTGGCCAACCGCTTCCCCAACCACATCTTCTTCACATCCTACTACCTCACCACGCGTAGTCTGCCCACACACGCGCTGCCAGAGAACACCGGCGTGCTCTTCAGTGCCATACACTATTATCTCTGCGCCCGCCAGACCACACGCGAGGACGAGTTCAAGGAACAGCTGGCACAGTGGAGCCGCGTCACGCAGCATGTCTATGTATGGGACTACATCTGCAACTTCGATGACTATTTCTCGCCCTACCCCACCCTCGAAATCATGCAGCGACGCTTCCGCATCTACAAGGAAGCCGGCGTGCGAGGCGTCTTCTGCAACGGCAGTGGATATGACTACAGCACGTTCTGCCGTCTGCGCTCGCATGTGCTGGCAGAACTCATGAAGAATCCCGATGCCAACTGGCGGAAAATCCTTCACGAGAAATGCCGCGAACTGTATCCTGTCACGGGAAATATCATTGAGCAATTCATGGGCAATCAGGAGGATAACCTCTTCGCAAGTGCCAAGAAGCTACCCATCTACGAGGGTGTGGCTGTCTCTAGAAATACCTACCTCGTGGAAGCAGACATCGTAGCCCTGCATGACAAGCTGCAACGGTTGCTGCCACAGACAAAGGGAGAGGAGCAGACAGACATCTCCAAGGCATGCAAGGCACTGTGCATGACCATGCTGGAGTTCAAGCGGCTGCGAGGTGACATCAGCGGCGTGCGTCCGCTGCTTCATGAGCTACAAAGCATCACCGCAGACGGTGTGCGCATCTACAGCGAGAGCTTCTGGTCGGTGGATACCTATGTCCAGGAATACACAGCGATGGTGGAATATGCCGAGGCCAACAGCAAACATAACCTGTTGCGCGGCAAGCAACTGACGGCGCTCACGGCCCTCGACCCTGATTACAAAGACCTCAGCATCCTCACCGACGGACTGCCGGCGCTGCCGCATAACTATCACTGCGGACATCTGATTTCATCGGCCGACCCCTGGCTGCGCATTGCCATACCCAATGTGTCGGGGATGAAACACTTGCGTGTAGGCATGACACGTAACCTTCAGTTCCACATCGCACTCCCACTGCGCATCACACTCAGTGCCGGAGGAAAGGAGATTGCCACCACACAGCCACAGCAGAAGGAAGGCGTGGACGGCCGCGCTACCGTGGAGTTCGACATCCCGGCAAACACAGAGGGAACACTCATACTCACCATCGTCCGGAACAAGGAGGAGAAGACGATGGCTCTGGACGAGATAGAAGGGTGGTGAGGGGGAAGGAAGAATGATGAATGAATAAAGAATAGTGAAAAATGAAGAATGTAGAATGAAGAATGAAAAGTGAAAAGGGAAAAATGAAAAGGGCACTCCTCTCTCTACTCATCCTCATCTCGCTTGCATCCTGCCAGAAGGAGCTCAAACCCGCGTCCGTCATTATTGTTGACCCCGTCAGGCACTATTATCCCGTCCTGCAAGGGCAGAACCTGAGTGTCATCTATGAGATCGAAAACACCTCCGCCAATCCCCTGTTCATCCAGGAAGTGCAGACCACCTGCGGGTGCCTCATCTCAAGAGACGACCTGCCCATCATCATCCTGCCGCACAAGAAAGGGTCTGTGCATCTCGACTTCAACACGCTCAAGAACACCGGCTATGTCTGTCACTACATCTACTGCTATGGCAACTTTCAGGACAGCGCATACGTGGAGATGTCCTTCGACACCAACGTGGTGCCCCGCGCCGACTATATCCGCGACTATGAGCAACTGTGGTATGAGAACTTGGAAGCCAACGGACTGCTCCATGACTACGTGGACGGCCGTGCCGCAGACAAAGGCTACTATATTGACAGCCAGACCAACCCACGTGAACAACGTAGCGAGGAGATCCAGAAAGAGATAGATCGCCATGCTTTCTGATGCGTGATTCTCCACAATCATAACAATAGTGCTCCATGAGAAAAAGCATCTTGACCATAGAGAAGGTTGCAGTGGGCTATGCCGTGCTAACGAGTCTGCTGACGGCTGCGCTGTGGCCGCGGCTGGTGAACCCGTGGGCGATGGTGCAGACGCGACTGTGGTGGTTGTTGCTGACCGTGGTGCTGATGCTTGGCGGCCTGTGGGTGCAGCGGCGCTGCCGCAACAGGGAGCGGTTGTGTCTGACGGCAGATCTGGCGCGTGTAGCAGGACAGCTGGTGTGGCTTCGTTACTGGTATCCGGACATCTATGAGTTCAACCGCATCTGCCCGAACCTGGATCATCTGTTTGCCGCCGCAGACCAGTGGCTCTTCGGCACCCAGCCGTCTGTCACGTTCAGCCGCTGGCTCACCGCAGGGCTGTGGAGCGAATTGTTCAATCTGGGCTATTGGAGCTACTTCCCCATGATTGCCGTGCTGGTTATCGCAGTGTTCTGGCAACAGTGGCAAGACACGACGATTCCCGACACGGGAACGCAGACAAACGGAACGGTCAAGCAAGGAGACACACAAACGGTTGCAGCAGTGATTCTCACCGCTTTCTTCCTCTACTATCTGCTATACCTGCTGCTGCCTGTGGCCGGCCCTCAGTTCTATTTCCAGGCTGTGGGCGTGGACGAGATTATGGCCGGGCACTTCCCTGCACTGGGCACCTACTTCAGCAGCCACGCAGAAATGCTGCCCGCCCCGGGCAATCCCGATGGTGTTTTCTATCAGCTGGTCATGCACTCCCAGGAAGCCGGCGAGCGGCCCATTGCAGCCTTCCCCAGCAGCCATATCGGCATTTCCACCATTGTCATGCTGCTCTCCCGCTGCTACGTGCCGTGGCTCACCAGGTGGCTACTGCCCTTCTGGTTTCTGCTCTGCTGCGCCACGGTGTATATCCAGGCACACTATGTGGTAGATGCACTGGCGGGACTGCTTTCCGCGCCTCTTGTGCTGATAATGGCCACCACAATCGCCGCGCGCAAGGCATCCAACTAAGGGGGGGCCATCCTATATGTTGATGCCGTAGTTCTGTTTTACCTCGCTCATCACAAAGGTACTCTCGATGGAGCCAACCGTGTCGATGTCACCCAACTTGTTGAGGATGAATTCCTGATATTGCTTCATGTCTCGCGCGCGTACCTTTAATAAATAGTCGTATGCGCCCGAGGTGTTGTAGCACTCCGTCACCTCTGGAATACGCAGGATGCGTCGGGTGAAAGCATCGGCAATCTCATGGTTGATCTGTTTAAGCTTCACCTTGCAGAACACCAGCAGTCCCTGCCCCATCTTCTCGGGGTCGAGGATGGCCACATATTTCTTGATGTAACCCTGACGTTCGAGACGTTTTTGCCGCTCAAAGACGGGTGTGGGGGTCAGATGCACGGCATCCGCCAGTTCTTTAGTGGTCAGTTTGGCGTTCTTTTGCAGCGTTTTGAGGATGAGTATGTCCGTTTCGTCTAATGTCTCTGCCATTGTCTATTAGTTTAGCGTTTAGGGGATGTGTGTAGAATAATAATCTATTAAAGGCTCTTTAGCGTATCGCAAACAGAAGAATCCTCTATTTACGGCGCAAATATAGATGTTTTTTCTGAATTACGCAAGAAATTTGGAGGATATATCTAATTTGCCGTACCTTTGCAGCGCAATTCCGAAAGGAAGAACACTCAACCCAAAGCATTAAACTATAAACATTAAACTAAATACTATTATGGCAAAGAAAGATTACCGATTTGAGACTCTGCAACTCCATGTAGGCCAGGAACAGGCCGACCCCGCAACCGATGCACGCGCCGTGCCCATCTACCAGACCACGAGCTATGTGTTCCGTAACTCCCAGCACGCTGCCGACCGCTTCGGCCTCCGCGATGCCGGTAACATCTATGGCCGCCTGACCAATTCCACGCAGGGCGTGTTCGAGGACCGCGTGGCAGCCCTCGAGGGCGGTGTGGCCGGTCTGGCCGTGGCCAGCGGTGCCGCTGCCATCACCTACGCCCTGCAGAACATTGCTCAGGCGGGCGACCACATCGTGGCAGCCGACAACCTCTACGGCGGAAGCTATAACCTGATCACCCACACACTGGCCACCCAAGGCATCACAAACACCATTCTTAATGTTAACGACCTCGAAGCGCTGGAGGCCGCTATCAAGCCCAATACGAAGGTGATTTATGCCGAGACCTTCGGCAACCCCAACTCCGACGTGCTCGACCTTGAAGGGGTGGCCGCCGTAGCCCACAAGCACGGCATCCCCTTCATCGTCGATAACACGTTTGGCACGCCCTACCTCATCCGTCCGCTGGAGCACGGAGCTGACGTCGTGGTACACTCCGCCACCAAGTTCCTGGGCGGTCACGGCACCTCGCTGGGCGGCGTCATCGTGGATGGCGGCACGTTCGACTGGAAAGCCAACCCCGACCGTTTCCCTACTCTGGCCAAGCCCGACCCCTCGTACCACGGTGCGGTCTTTGCCGATGTGGCCGGGCCTGCCGCCTTTGTGACGCGCATCCGCGCGGTGGTGCTGCGCGATACGGGTGCTGCCATTTCGCCCTTCAATGCCTTCATCCTCTTGCAGGGAGTGGAGACGCTGAGTCTGCGCGTGGAGCGTCACGTGGAGAACGCCCTCAAGGTGGTTGACTTCCTGAAGAATCATCCCAAGGTGGCACGTGTGAACCACCCTGCCCTGGAGAGCCATCATGACCACAAGCTCTACCAGAAGTACTTCCCCAACGGCGGCGGCAGCATCTTCACCTTTGAGATCAAGGGCGGGCAGGAAGAAGCCTGGAAGTTCATCGATGCTCTGCAGATCTTCTCGCTGCTGGCCAACGTGGCCGATGTCAAGAGCCTCGTCATCCACCCCTACACCACCACCCACTCGCAGCTCTCGCCCGAGGAACTGGCCGAGCAGCACATCACCCCCGCCACCGTGCGCCTCTCCATCGGCACCGAGCACATCGATGATATCATCGAAGACCTCTCACAAGCGCTGGAGCAAATATAAAGTGAACTTGTTTTTCACCACAGATTACACGGATTAAACAGATTCTTTCATTGCTTGCTGTTATCAATTTTGTTCATCATTTCACAGATTTCAGAGCGACGGTCGGCCCATTGGGACGCTTCACACTTGAAGAACGCTATATGGTTTCGACAGTAAACACTCAGCACCTGAGCAGCGTGCTGCTCGAAAATCCGTGAAATATCAAATAAAATTCTCATAACCAGAGGACATGCAATCCGTGTAATCTGTGTAATCTGTGGTGCATAAGCCTTCAAATTTAATGAGAGAGTATATTTTGGCTGATAGTCAAGAGTTGACACGGTTCGCACTGGAGACACTTCTCCGGCAGGACAAAGACAATGCAGTGTACAAGGCCACCGACAAGGCGAGCCTTGTACAGCTGTTGAAGGAACATGGGAATGCCGTGGTGCTGCTTGACTACACCTTGTTCGACTTTGCCGACGAAGAACAGCTTCTGATTGTCGCCGAACGTTTCAGCCAGTCCGCTTGGATCCTACTCAGTGATGAACTGACGCCGCAGCTGATGCGCCGGGTTGTCTATGCTTCCAACCAGTTCAGCATCTTCTTCAAGGACGAACCGCTCAGTCAGTTACGCGAGGCCCTGCAGACTGTCAGCCGCCATGGACGCTTCATCAGTCAGCGAGCAACGGAGGCCATCCTCAGCCAGCAACGCGAGGAAGAGAAGCCCGACTTGCTGACCGCCACAGAGGCCGAAATCGTCCGCGCCATCGCACAGGGCAAGACCACCAAGGAGATTGCCGCCGACCGCTTCTCCAGCGTCCACACCATCACCACCCACCGCAAGAACATCTTCCGCAAACTCGGTGTCAACACCGCCCACGAAGTCACCCGCTACGCCCTCCGCGCCGGCCTCCTCGACCCCTCCGAGTTCTACATCTGA
>JAFSZU010000153.1 GCA_017455585.1 Bacteroidaceae bacterium
TATCCCTGCCACCAGCCGTCGGTCTCCTCGTTCTTGGCCTGTGCCAGCTTGTCGAAGAAGCTGAAGTCCATGACGGTCTTGAGGTAGCTGTTGTTGGGCGTGAGGCGCGAATCTTTCTGCCAGGCGGCAGTGTAGCCCGGCTCCGTCACCCATGTTTCACCGACGACGTTGAAGTTGGGGTATTCTGTGTCCAACCGCTTCATCCAGCGTGCCATGCCTTGTGCATCGGCGTATGGATAGGTGTCCATGCGTATGCCGTCGATGCCGGCAGTCTCTATCCACCAGATGCTGTTCTGGATGAGGTAGGTCATCACGTGCGGGTTGCGGTGATTGAGGTCGGGCATGGTGGGCACAAACCATCCATCGACGGTTTCGCGCAGATCGACTTCGGAGGCGTAGGGGTCGAGGACGGGTGTGAGTTTGTAGGAGGTCTGCAGGAACTCATCCGTGGGGTGCACCTCGCCGCGCTCGTTGCGGCGGTCATTCCCCTTGAGCCATTCTGGTTTGTTCAGCCAATCCCTGCTTGGCAGGTCACTGACCCAGGGGTGGTCGAAGCCGCAGTGGTTGAAAATCATATCCATGACCACTTTCAGACCGTGCTGGTGTGCCTCGTCGATGAGCTGTCGGTACTGCTCGTTGGTGCCGAAGCGCGGATCTACGCGGTAATAGTCTGTGGTGGCGTAGCCGTGGTAGGTGCTGGCTCCATGGTCATCGGGTGAGTTGTTCTCCAGTACGGGGGTGAACCATAGCGCGGTGACACCCAGCTCGTTGAAGTAGTCGAGGTGCTGGCGGATACCCTCCAGGTCACCGCCGTGTCGCAGACTGGGCTGCGTGCGGTTCTCCACGTAGGTGGCCATCCCCGGCACCGTGGCGGGATGTCCCTCGCCCTGTGCGAAGCGGTCGGGCATGAGCATGTAGAGCACGTCGGCATTGGTGAATCCCTGCCGCTGCTCGCCCGCCATCTCGCGCTCGCACAACGGATAGCGAATGATGGTCTTGTCCTCCGTCCCCGGGCGGCAGAAGGCGATGGGCAGCTCGCCCGCGCGCGCGTTATTTATATTAAGGTATAGGAGCAGGTAGTTGGGAGAGTCCAGTCGCACCACCGAGTCGATCCGCGCCCCATCTACATAAACCTCGGCGTCACGGATGCCGGGTCCATAGACCATTAGCTGGAGCGAGGGTTCCTTCAAGCCCACATACCAGCAGGCGGGGTCGATGCGGTTCACTTGCACGGCACCATTGCCTTCCGTGCGGAAGACATTGTTGCTTTGGCGGCAAGATACGAAGAAAAAGCCTATACCCATCAGTAGGGCGAAGAGAAAATACTTCATTTGACGATTATGTTAATAAGTTATTGTCCAAAGTATGGTCATTAGGGGGACTATCTTTCATCATCGATGGCAAAGTCCAGCTGCTTCTTGTCCAGATTGGCACGAGCCACGCGGACGCGGATGGCATCGCCCAGGGTGTAGCGGTGGTGACGGCGCTTGCCCCAGAGCTGGTAGTTGCGCTCGTCGAACTCATAATAGTCATCATCCAGGTCGCGCAGCGGTATCATGCCCTCGCAGTGGCTGTCGTTGAGTTCCACGTAGAGGCCGAACTCGGTCACGCCGGAGATGGTGCCGTCGAAGGCCTGTCCCACCTTGTCGGCCATGAACTCCACCTGCTTGTACTTGATGCTGGCGCGCTCGGCCAGTGCGGCAGTCTGCTCGTTCTCGGATGACAGCTCGCAAAGGGCTTCGTACTTGTCGGGGCTGGCACTGCGCCCGCCCTCGGCATAGCGGGTGAGCAGACGGTGCACCATCAAGTCAGGATAGCGGCGGATGGGCGAGGTGAAGTGGGTGTAGTAGTCGAAGGCGAGGCCATAGTGCCCGATGTTGACGGTGGAGTACTTGGCTTTCATCATGGCGCGCAAGGCCACCATCTCCACCAGGTTCTGCTCCTTGCTGCCCTGCACGTCGTGGAGGAGGCGGTTCAGGTTCTTGCTGATCTCGGCCTTGGTGCCGGTGGCCTTGAGCTTGCGGCCGAACTTGGAGACAAAGGCGCTGAGGTTCATGAGCTTGTCCTGGTCGGGCTGCTCGTGGATGCGGTAGGGCAGCACCTTGGCTTTCTTGCCCTTGGGCACTCGCCCGATGCTCTCTGCCACCGTGCGGTTGGCCAGCAGCATGAACTCCTCGATGAGTTTGTTGGCATCCTTGGCCTCCTTGATGTAGGTGCCCGTGGGATGCCCTTTCTCGTCGAGGTCGAAGCACACTTCCGGTCGGTCGAAGTCCACGGCTCCTTTCTGGAAGCGACGTTCACGCATCAGCTTGGCCAAACGGTTAAGGGTGTTAAGAGCCGTCTCAAGACCTGCCGTCGGCGGGTTTTGAGACGGCTCTCCGTCAAACATGGCCTGCACGTCCTCATAGGCGAAGCGGCGGTCACTGCGGATGATGGTGTGTGCCAGGTGCCAGCGCTTGACCTCGGCCTTGTCATTCATCTCGAAGATGACGCTGTAGCAGAGCTTGTCCTCGTCGGGGCGCAGGGAACAGATGTAGTTGCACAGGCGTTCGGGCAGCATGGGCACGGTGCGATCGACCAGATAGACGCTGGTGCCGCGACGCATGGCCTCCTTATCGATGACAGACCCCTCGGTAACGTAGTGGCTCACGTCGGCGATGTGGACGCCAATCTCGTATAGGTTGTTTCCGCCGGCAGCGGGGATAACCCTGTACGAGAGTGCATCGTCAAAGTCCTTGGCATCCCGCGGATCGATGGTGAAGGTGAGGCGGTCTCTGAAATCCTCGCGCCCGGCGATGTCGGCGGGTGTGATGTCGGCCGGGATGTGGTTGGCGGCTTCTTCCACGTTCTTGGGATAGGTGTAGGGCAGGTTGAACTCGGCCAGGATGGCGTGCATCTCTGTCTCGTTGTCGCCACATTTGCCCAGCACCTCGGTAACACGTCCCACAGGATTCTTGCTGCCCTCGGGCCAGTCGATGATGCGGGCTATGACCTTGTCGCCTGTCACGGCCCCGCGCAACTGGTTCTTGGGGATGAAGATGTCTGACTTCAAGTCGCGGTCTTCATTCAGCAGGAAGGCAAAATCCTTGCGCACGTTGACTCGTCCCACGTATGTTTTCTGCATCAGTGCCTGACGCCGTTCCTCGGCTTCCTGCTCACGCCGCTCACGCGCTGTGGGCTGTCCTGTACGTTCATAGCGCAGAGGTTCGCGTTCGCGAATGAAGTCCTGCATCACCAGGTCATCCAGCACATCCATGCACAACAACTTAGCCGGATGGGTATTCAATCCGAGTGCGCGGAACAAGTTGCGCACATCGACGATCTCGCCTGTGTGCTGTGTGAAATAGCCGACCACCATGTCAGCCAACTGAGGCTTGTGCAGGTGACGATTGCCGCCGCGATTCTTTCCTTTTCCCATGTCTCCTTGTCTGTTAATGGTTGATGATAGAGCCAGGTCAACTGGCCGCGAAGATACTATTATTCTGCCACAATCCGGCAGATGTTGACCACCGTCTGCATGGCTTTCTGCATCGACTGGACGGGTACAAACTCATGGCGGCCGTGGAAGTTGAGGCCGCCGGCAAAGATGTTGGGGCAGGGGAGGCCCTTGAAGGAGAGTTGTGCGCCGTCTGTGCCGCCGCGGATGGCCTTGACCTTGCACTCCATGCCTGCCTCCTCAATGGCGCGGCGAGCGATGTCGATGATGTGCTCCTTGCCTTCCAGCTGCTGCTTCATATTATAATATTGGTCGCGGATATCGGCGTGGACGATGCCCTCGCCGTAGCGTTCCTCGAAGACGGCGGCCAGGTCGGCCACGAAGTCCTTGCGCTGCTCAAAACGCTGGCGGTCATGATCGCGGATGATATAGGAGAGCGTGGCCTCCTCCACGGTGGCACGGATGCCGGTGAGGTGGTAGAAGCCCTCGTAGCCCTCGGTCTTCTCGGGCACCTCGGCGGCGGGCATGGCCTGTGCGAACTCGGCGGCGATGATGGCGGCGTTGCGCATCTTGCCCTTGGCATAGCCGGGATGGACGTTCAAGCCCTTGATGCGGATGGTGGCGCTGGCGGCGTTGAAGTTCTCGTACTCCAGTTCGCCCACCTCGGAACCGTCCATGGTGTAGGCCCACTCGGCACCGAACTTCTCCACGTCGAAGAGGTGCGCCCCGCGCCCGATTTCCTCGTCGGGGTTGAAGGCGATGCGGATGCGGCCGTGGGAGATGTCGGGGTGCTCCATGAGGTAGGCCATGGCCTCCACGATCTCAGCAATGCCAGCCTTGTCGTCGGCACCCAGCAGGGTATGGCCGTCGGTGACAATGAGGTCCTCTCCCACATGCTCCAGCATCTCGGGGAACATGCGGGGGCTGGTGACGATGCCCTCGGCCTCGTCCAGCACGATGTCGCCGCCGTCATAGTGTTCCACGATGCGGGGCTTGATGTCGGCACCAGAACAGTCGGGGCTGGTGTCATAGTGGGCAATGAACCCGATGGTGGGCACGTCGGCGGGGACGTTGCTGGGCAGGGTGGCGTAGATGTAGCCTTGCTCGTCCATGGTCACGTCCTCCAGGCCCATCTCCTCTAAAGAGTCGGCCAGATGACGGGCAAAGATGAGTTGCTTCGGTGTGCTGGGACAGCCCTCGGCCTCCTCGGCGGATTGGGTATCATAGGATACGTAGTCAAGGAAGCGGGCAATCAAGGACCTGGACCCTCCCCCCGCCCTCCCTTGTAGGGAGGGAGCAGTTTGTGTTTGACGGGTTGTGTCTGTTTCCATTAATTGATAGTCTAATAGTCTATTAAACTGAAAGCTATTAAAAGGTAAGCTATTCTTGAAAGGTAACCACTCCCTCCCTACAAGGGAGGGTTGGGGTGGGTCTATTTTATTTCACTTCCCATCCCAGTGCGCTGGCACCCAGGACGGCGGCACCGGCACCGTCGAGCTCGCTGACAAGGAACTTGGCCTTGCCCTGGAAGATGCGCAGCACGGTGGCGTCGTAGGCACGCTTGATGGGATCCATGATGAGGTCGCCAGCCTTGGTGAGTCCGCCGAAGAAGACAAAGGCTTCTGGGCTGCTGAAGGCGGCGAAGTTGGCACAAGCCTCGCCCAGGATGCGGCCAGTTTCCTCGAAGATCTGCTTGGCCACCTCATCGCCCTTGCCGGCAGCAATGGCCACGTCCTTGGATTCAATCTTGTCAAGGGGAATCTCACGGAGCAAGGTGGGTTTGTCGGTCTTCTCGATGATTTCGCGGGCGGTGCGTGCCACACCCGTGGCAGAGCTGTAAGCCTCTAAGCACCCCCTGCGGCCACAGCCGCACTGGCGGCCGTTCTTCTCCACGATGACGTGACCCAGCTCACCGGCAAAGCCGTCGCAGCCATAGACCAATTGGCCGTTGATGACGATGCCGGAACCCACGCCTGTTCCGAGGGTGATCATGATGAAATTCTGCATGCCCTTGGCCACGCCATACTGCATCTCGCCAATGGCGGCGGCGTTGGCGTCATTGGTCAGACGCACGGGGATGCCGAGACGCTCTGAGAACATCTGGGCAAGAGGTATCTTCCCCTTCCAAGGCAGGTTGGGGGCAAACTCGATGCTCCCGCTGTAGTAGTTGCCGTTGGGGGCTCCGATGCCCATGGCATGTATCTTCTCGATGCCACCCACCTGATCGATGATGGGGCGCAGTGCTTCCACGCAGTCATCCACGTATTGGTTGGGGTTGTCTCCGTGTCCGGCGGTCTTCACGCGGGTGGAGGCGATGATGTTGGCGTTCTGGTCAACGATTCCGAATTCCGAGTTGGTGCCTCCCAGGTCGAGGCCGATTACATAAGGTTTCTTTTCCATAATGAGGTTTGAAGTTATAAGGTAATGAGTTTTTGTGTAATTCAAGGGTCAAAGGTAGGAAAAGTTTCCTTACCACAGAAGGAATATGCAATAATTTTATGAATTTAGGCCTTGTGACAGTGTTTTTCTTGCAAAATCCTTCTTTATTTCACTGGAATTAGCTTACTTTGCAGTCTCAATTATGTGGTTCGAACACGTTATATTGCTTGATTTGACCGTCAAGGGCCTTATTGTGGGCATTTTGGCAAGTGCACCAATGGGACCCGTGGGCGTGCTTTGCATCCAGCGTACTCTGAACAAGGGACGCTACTATGGGTTGGTGACAGGTCTGGGCGCCACACTCAGCGACATCCTTTATGCCGTGGTGACAGGTTTCGGCATGAGCTTCGTGGTGGAGTTCATTCAGCAGCCGCGAACCATGTATATCCTTCAACTGGTGGGCAGCATCATGCTTTTCGGCTTCGGGTGGTACACCTTCCACTCCAAACCCACCTTGCGCCCCCCCTCGAAGAACAAGGGCACGCTCATGCAGAACTTCGGCACGGGCTTTCTGGTCACACTCAGCAACCCGCTCATCATCTTCCTCTTCATGGCTCTTTTCGCCCGCTTCACCTTCGTGGTGCCCGACCATGAGTGGCAGCAGGCGTTGGGTTATCTGAGCATCGTGCTGGGAGCCATCCTATGGTGGTGCGGGCTCACCTACGTGGTTGACAAGCTACGTAACACCTTTGACCTCAACCGCATCGGACTCATCAACCGCCTCATCGGGGGCATTGTCATGGCGGTGTCGGTGCTGGGACTGTTCTCTACGCTGCTGGGACTGACGCTGTATTAGAGTTGAAAGGTGAGAGTTGAGAGTTGAAAGTTGAGAGATAGCAAGGGGCATGCTCCCTTATCAATGATAGCGAAACTGTGTTGATTATTAAAAGGTGATTATTTATGAAGATTGCAAAGGAACTCAAAGATACAAATGTTTGTGAGTACCTATTATATATGTGGCAGCTGGAGGACACGCTGCGGGCATACGATTGTGATGCCGACCGTCTGCGGGACGAATACGTCGCCCGCTTCGACCTCTCAGAGGCTGACCGCCGTGCCGAAGAGCAGTGGATGGCAGACCTCTGCCGGATGATGCGCGAGGAAGGCAGGACCGAGAGCGGCCACCTGTTCATGAACCAGGGGACGCTGCTGTTGCTCACAGACTTGCATCTGGAACTGCTCAAGAGTCCCAAACAGCCTTTCTATTCTGCTGCCTACTACAAAGCACTGCCCTTCATCGTGGAGCTGCGTGCCCGCAGTGGCCATGGCGAGGAAACGCCGGAGCTGGAGAACTGCTTCGAGGCACTCTACGGTGTCATGCTCCTGCGCTTGCAGCAGAAAACCATCTCCAAGGAAACCAAAGAGGCCGTCACACATATTTCCCACCTCCTGGCTCTGCTCGCCGATGCCTGGCGCAAAGAGCAGGAAGGGGAACTGGAGTTGTGAGAGTTGAGAATTGAAAGTTGAAAGTTGTCCTCATCTCCCACCGGGGGATCACAGGGGGCTTGAAAGATGAAAGTTTTTGGTTAAGCGTCGCAAAGTACAGGAAGTTGATAGTTGCAAGTTAATGTTGAGAATTGATTGTTGGGAATTATCAAGGGAACACAGAAGGTCATCCCCCGTGTATGACTGGTAAATGGTCGGTCGGCCCTCTACTGGGGTAGGCCCCTACAGTCAGAGATAGAGATTGTGAATTGTACATTATGCTTTGTGAATGATGAATTGTGAATTAAATATCTTGGTCACCGGTGCTTGTGGCCAGTTAGGTAACGAGATGCAGCTGCAAGCCGCTGCCAACCCGCAGCACCGCTGGTTCTTCACAGACGTGTCGTGCGCTGTTGACGGCGGTATGTCCGCCGTCGCCCCCCTCGACATCACCGACCCCGCCGCCATTGACACCTTCCTCCAGCAACACGCCATTGACATCATCGTCAACTGCGCCGCCTACACCGCCGTAGATCGTGCCGAGAGCGACCCCGAAAAGGCTCACCTCCTCAACGCCACCGCCCCCGGCTACCTCGCTGCCGCCATCAACCGCCGCGGCGGCCATCTCATCCAGATCTCCACCGACTACGTCTTTGACGGCACGGCCCACACACCCTACACCGAGGACTGCCCCACCTGCCCCGCCTCCGTCTATGGCCACACCAAACTCGCTGGCGAAGAGGCCGTTCTGGCAGACAATCCCTCCGCCATGATCATCCGCACAGCCTGGCTCTACAGCCGCTTCGGCAACAACTTTGTCAAGACCATGCTGCGCCTTGGCCGCGAGAAAGACTCCCTCGGCGTCATCTTCGACCAAATCGGCACCCCCACCTACGCCCGTGACCTCGCCGCCGCCATTATGACCGCCATCAACCAAGGCATCCAGCCCGGTATCTACCATTTCTCCAACGAGGGCGTCTGCTCCTGGTATGACTTCACCAAGGCCATCCACCGTATAGCCGGCATCACCACCTGCCACGTCCGGCCCCTCCACACCGCCGAGTACCCCACCCCCGCTGCCCGCCCCCACTACAGCGTCCTCGACAAAACCAAGATCAAGCAGACCTACAGCATCGAAATTCCCTACTGGGAGGATAGTCTAAGGGAGTGCATCCAGGAACTTATAAACCCATAACGTCTTTACCACGATGGCCACCATTCTTGCCCCTTCACAAGCCCTCAACCGTTCTTTCCGTCGTAATGTTGAACTGATGGATTCGAAAGACTGTTTCCGCAAAGCCTTGCAATTGTTGCTGGCGAAACTGAAAATGGATAAGGAGGAGAACGAGGAGGAGGAGCATAGTAAAACATGGATTCATGACTTCCTCATGACCACGTTTTATGGTCATCCCTATAGCGTAAACACCAGCAAGAAAGTGGATCAGGCCATTTTCGGCCCAGACAGCAGCCACCCCTGGATTCTCTTGGAAATGAAGTCTCCTGTGAACAAGACCGAAATGCCTCGTGAGGGGCAGTTTGACAGGAAAGGCTTTTGCCAGCTGGTTCTCTACTACCTTACGGAAGAAAGGCAAAGGGGCAATAATGAGATCAAGCACTTGATAGTCACCAACGGGTATGAGTGGTATGTGTTCGAGCGCAAGCTGTTCTATAACCATTTTGGCAAGAATGATAGCCTCTGGAAGAAGGTGCAGCGCTATGAGCGAGAGAATAAAGACCGGGATGAAGTCTATCGAAAGGTGATTGCTCCCGAAGTGCGCAAGGTGCAGGAACACTTCACATACGTCTATTTTGACTTGCGCCAGTATGAGGCCAGACTGTCAGACGACGCCTTCTTGCGCACACGCAGTTTCGAGACCTTGTGCAAGTTCTTTTCTCCCACACATCTGTGCATGCTCCCCTACCAGTTCGACCACAACAACTTGGACACCAAGTTCTACAACGAACTGCTTTACATTATGGGCGTGGAGGAGAAACGTGTCGGGCAGCTGGATCTTATTACTCGTCTGCCCGAAGAGCAACGTCAGCACTACTCGTTGCTTGAACAATCCATCTGGCATTTGACAGAGTTGGGGCTCAAGGATGAAGAGGAACTCTATGACACCGCCATGGGGCTGGTGATAACATGGATGAATCGCATCCTCTTCCTCAAGCTTCTGGAGACTCAACTGCTCAACTTCAATGGCGGTGACAAGCGCTATCAATTCCTGTCGCCAGCTCTGCCAAATGCCGTAAAGGGGTATCATGCACTGTTCGACCTTTTCTTCAAAGTTCTCAGCAAGAACGAGGATGAGCGAGACCCACATGTAGCAGAGCGCTATGCGCGCGTACCTTATCTTAACAGTGCCCTTTTCGAGGTTTCTGAGTTGGAGAAACGCTTCTTCACCATCAATGCCTTGCCACACGGCGAGATGCAGATATACCCTGCCACGGCGCTCAAGGATGGCATGGGACATGTCAAGAAGGGCCAGATGGATTCCCTCGACTATCTACTCCAGTTCCTGGATGCATACGATTTCGGTTCATACGAGACCGAAGAAGAGACCGAAGAGGAGCAGAAGACCCTCATCGATGCTTCTGTGCTCGGACTGATCTTTGAGAAAATCAATGGCTACAAGGAAGGAGCGTACTTCACGCCTGGCTACATCTGTGAATATATGTGCCACGAAGTGATAGAGCGTGTAGTAATAGAACGGATGAACGAGCATTTCAAATGGGAGTGCCAAACCATGGATGAAGTCGTTGAACGGCTTGATTACTATAGCCCGGATATTCGCAGACAGGCCAACGCCATCATCAATGCAATACGCTTGTGTGACCCGTCTGTGGGGAGTGGCCATTTCCTTGTCTCGGCTCTCAACGAGCTGATTGCCATCAAGGACAGGCTACATATCCTCGAATATTCCCCGGATGCCGGCAAGTATGCCGGCCAGCGGGTTGTGGGATGGAGCATCGAGGTCGCAGACGATGAACTGGTTATAGTCAATAAGGAACAGCAGACAGCATTTGCCTATGACCAGCGTAATCTCGAAAGCGCAGCACTGCAACGAACGCTCTTTGATGAGAAGCGCAGAATCATCAGCCACTGTCTCTACGGCGTGGACATCAACCCCAAGAGTGTCGATATCTGCCGTCTGCGGCTGTGGATAGAATTGCTGAAGAATGCCTACTACGACAGTGGTAAGTTGCAGACTTTGCCCAATATCGACTTGAACATCAAGGAAGGTGATGCACTGATGTCATACTTGGAGGTCAAAACGGGAAGCGAACCGGGCAAGCGCATTGCACGAGCCACAGACATTAAGGAACTTGTGACAGAGTACCAACGTTTGGTGATGAATTATAAGCAAAGTTCCGGACAGGCAGACCGCATGGCACTGAACAGGCAAATCCACGATGTCAAGCGGGAACTGCGCTCCTTTGTCCAGACGGATTTCTACGACTATGAAGTTTCGCGCGTCAGTGGCAAAGATACCGAGCAGCACTACATGGAATGGATGCTGGAGTTCCCCGACCTGCTTGATGAAACAGCCCATTTCACGGGCTTTGACATTATCGTGGGGAACCCACCTTACATCAGCCTCGGAGCCAACAAAGGCCGTCTGCGCAAACGATATAAGAAACGCGGATATGAAACGTTCAACGGCAATGGCGACATCTGTGTCCTCTTTTTTGAGAGAGGCCTCAATGTCCTAAAGCCGCATGGATACATCCATTTCATCACCACCAGCAAATGGCTGCGGGCAGAGTATGGACAGGAAATCCGCAATTACTTAACCACGAAGGCTAATCCCCTGTGCCTTGTTGATTTTCCGAAACAGAGACTCTTTGCCAAGGCGACGGTGGAAACATGTATCCTGCTCCTCTCCCGCGATGAGAACGCCCACCGAATGCAGGTCTGCTCAACTGTCAAACTGGAGAAAGGACTTCATGCCTACGTCCAGAAGAATCTTATCCCTTGTAATTTCAATGGTTCTGAAGAATGGGTCATACGTACCAGCATGGATGACATTATTAAGGAGAGAGTGGAGACTAAAGGGAAACCGCTGAAAGAGTGGGGGGCCAAAATTAACCTTGGCTTGCTAACAGGACGCGCCTCTGTGTTCATCGTTTCTGATTCCAAGCGTCAGGAAATCTTATCTCATTGTCAAGATATTGATGAGCTAAACAGAACGTCTGAACTATTCAAGCCCGTACTAAAAGGGCGTGATCTCCAGGGTTTCCATATACGTTTTGCTGATCGCTGGATGATTCACACTCATAATGGTATCAAGGATGAAAAGAATAAGAAGATTGTTATTATTCCTCGCATAGACATCAATGATTATCCAGCCTTGAAATCATATCTTGACCAGCATTTCGAGTCAATACGCTATCGTGATGCTCAAGGAGATACACCATACAATCTTCGAAATAGCGTCTGTTGGCCAGAGCTTGAGAAGCCTAAGATTGTCTGGGGGGACTTAACGGACTTACCCAAGTTTTGCTATGATGAGGAGGGCAAATATTACTGTGAGAACACGACTTACTTTATGACGGTTAATCATCCCATTTACTTGGTTGTGTATCTCAACTCACCGCTTTCTCAATTCTTATTCTCAAAACTGGGAAGCACATCAGGTGTTGGCACAATCCGTTGGCAGAGATTCACGGTAGGACGTCAGCTTGTACCCACTGTAACCTCTGAAGATGAACAACGCATTATAGATCTCTACCGTGTTTATCAGCAGACACGTGATGAGGCTCACATCCAAGAGGCATACAATATTATATATAATACGGTCGGATTGACTGATGAAGAGATAGCATACATCAATAATAAGAACTCATAAAATCATATAATCCCTTGAACCAAGAAATAGAGCGTAGGCGGACATTCGCCATTATATCGCATCCGGATGCGGGCAAGACCACGCTGACTGAGAAGTTTCTGCTCTTTGGCGGGCAGATTCAGGTGGCCGGTGCCGTCAAGAGCAACAAGATTCGCAAGACGGCGACCAGCGACTGGATGGACATCGAGAAGCAACGCGGCATCTCCGTGACCACCTCCGTCATGGAGTTTGACTACACCCCAACCCCAGAGTTGGTGGACGGAGGTTTGCCCGCCGTCCCCGAATACAAGGTGAACATCCTGGACACCCCCGGTCACCAGGACTTTGCAGAGGATACCTTCCGCACGCTGACGGCAGTGGATTCGTGCATCATCGTCGTGGATGGTGCCAAGGGTGTGGAGGCGCAGACGCGCAAGCTGATGGAGGTCTGCCGCATGAGGAAGACACCCGTCATCGTGTTCATCAACAAGATGGACCGCGAGGGCAAAGACCCCTTCGACCTCCTCGACGAGCTGGAAGAGGAACTGCAAATTAAGGTGCGCCCCCTCTCGTGGCCCATCAACCAGGGTGCCCGTTTCAAGGGTGTTTATAATATCTACGAGCAGAACCTCAACCTCTTCACGCCCGACAAACAACGTGTGACCGAGAAGGTGAGTGTGCAACTCGATTCTGTCGAGCTGGATCAGCGTGTCGGTGAGGACGATGCCGCCAAGTTGCGCGAAGACCTGGAAATCATCGAAGGTGTCTATCCCGCCTTTGACCGCCAGACCTACCTCGATGCCGAGGTAGCACCCGTCTTCTTCGGCTCTGCCCTCAACAACTTCGGCGTGAAGGAACTGCTTGACTGCTTCGTGGAGATAGCCCCGTCGCCCCGTCCCACCAAGGCCGAGGAGCGCGACGTGCAGCCCGAAGAACCCAAGTTCACGGGCTTCATCTTCAAGATTACGGCTAATATCGACCCCAACCACCGCTCCTGCATCGCTTTCTGCAAGGTATGCTCCGGCAAGTTCATCCGCAACAACCCCTATCTGCATGTGCGGCAGGGCAAGACTGTCCGCTTCTCGTCACCCACGCAGTTCATGGCGCAGCGCAAGAGTACCATCGACGAGGCGTGGCCGGGCGACATCGTAGGCCTGCCCGACAACGGCATCTTCAAGATCGGCGACACGCTCACCGAGGGTGAACTGCTGCATTTCCGCGGTCTGCCCAGCTTCTCGCCGGAGATGTTCAAGTACATCGAGAATGCCGACCCGATGAAGACCAAGCAGTTGGAGAAAGGCATCAACCAGCTGATGGACGAGGGCGTGGCACAGCTGTTCATCAACCAGTTCAATGGTCGCAAATTGATCGGTACCGTGGGACAACTACAGTTTGAAGTCATTCAGTACCGTCTTGAGAATGAGTACGGTGCCAAATGCCGTTGGGAACCCGCCAGCCTCTACAAAGCCTGCTGGATAGAGAGCGACGATGCCGCCCAGCTCGACGCCTTCAAGAAGCGCAAGTACCAGTACATGGCCTACGACCGCGACGGCCGCGATGTCTTCCTGGCCGACTCCGCCTACGTCCTCTCCATGGCGCAGCAGGACTTTGAACACATCAGGTTCCACTTCACCAGTGAATTCTAAGACCATAAGACTTATAAGACCTATAAGTCCTATAAGACCCATAAGACCCATATAACCTATGAGCAGAGAAAGAGACGAAGATATAAGAAAAGCAGTGGATGTTCTCCGCGCGGGCGGCACCATCCTCTATCCCACCGACACCATCTGGGGCATCGGCTGTGATGCCACGAACCCAGAAGCCGTGAAGAAGGTATTTGAAATCAAGCAGCGGGAGGACAGCAAGGCACTCATCTGCTTGGTAGATAGCCCAGGACGATTACAGCGTTATGTCCGCAACGTCCCCGATGTGGCCTGGGACATCATCGACCTGGCCACCAAGCCCACCACGATTATTCTCAACGGAGCCAACGGCCTAGCCCCCAACCTGCTGGCCGAAGACGGCAGCGTGGGACTGCGTGTGACCTCCGAAGTGTTCTCCCAGCAGCTCTGTTACCGCTTCCAGAAAGCAATCGTCTCAACCTCTGCCAACCTCAGCGGCCAACCCTCGCCGCAGACCTTCGCAGACATTGATCCCGCCATCATCGCTGCCGTAGATTATGTTTGTCTGTCCCGCCAGCGCGACACCCACCGCCACGACCCCAGCTCTATCATCAAACTCACCCCGGAGGGTGTGGTCACCATTATCAGGAGTTGAAAGTTGAGACAATGAGGAAAGCCATCGTAACTTCAATTCATTCCTTGGTCGCCAAGTTGACAGGTTTCTCCCCGCAAGGGAAGACCAGGGGAGAGTCCAAGCGCCTGATGCTCATGCTGGCATTCGTGATTGGCGTCCTGACAGCCGTGGCGGGACTGTTGCTGAAGTGGCTGATACACTGGGTGGAGCACATTCTGACCTCCCACTTCTCCATTACCGGTGCCAACTGGCCCTACTTGGTCTATCCCGTCGTGGGCATCTTCTTGACGGGTCTCTTCGTGCGCTACGTGGTGCGCGACGACATCGGCCACGGCATCACCCGCATCCTTTATGCCATCGCCCGCAAGAAGAGCGTGCTCAAGGCGCACAACACGTGGTCTTCGGTGGTGGCATCCGGCATCACCATCGGTTTCGGCGGCAGCGTGGGTGCCGAGGCACCTATCGTGCTGACGGGTTCCGCCATCGGCAGCAACCTAGGCCAGCTCTTCCGTCTGGACAGCAAACAGATGATGCTGCTTGTGGGCTGCGGCGCGGCAGGAGCCGTGAGCGGCATCTTCAAGGCACCCATTGCCGGTCTGGTCTTCACGCTGGAAGTGCTGATGATAGACTTCACGCTGGGCAGCCTGTTACCGCTCTTGGTGAGCTGCGTCACCGCGGCGGCTGTCACGTTCGCCATCTCTGGGACGGACAACCTCTTTGAGTTTCATCTGGTCTATGAATTTACTATCGAGCGCGTGCCCGCATATATATTATTAGGTATATTCTGCGGACTCGTCTCGCTCTATTTCACCCGTGTCATGAACTGGCTTGAAGACCAGTTCCGGCGTCTTGGCAAGCCATGGAAGCGTTTCCTCATCGCCAGCCCCATCCTCAGCGTCCTCATCTTCCTCTTCCCCTCGCTCTATGGTGAGGGCTACGGCATGATCCGTCTGCTGCTCAATGGCCAGGGACCGCAGGACTGGAACCAGGTGCTGGAGGGCTCGTTCTTCTACGCCGCTCCGCATCTGTTGCTGCTCTACCTGGCCGGCATCATCGTTTTCAAGGTCTTCGCCACCACCGCCACCAACAGCGGCGGCGGCTGCGGCGGAACGTTTGCTCCCTCGCTGTTCCTCGGATGTGTTTCGGGCTTCCTCTTCGCTTCTCTGTGGAACCTGATGTCAATTCATAATTCACGATTCATCATTCATAATGCGTTGCTTGCGCCTGTGCCGGAGAACAACTTCTCCCTTTTGGGCATGGCGGGGCTGATGAGCGGCGTGATGCATGCACCGCTGACAGGCATCTTCCTCATCGCCGAGTTGACGGGTGGCTACGGCCTCTTCCTGCCACTGATGATTGTGGCCACATGCTCCTACCTGACCATCATCATCTTTGAGCCCCACAGCATCTACACCATGCGTCTGGCACGCAAGGGCGAGTTGGTGACGCATAACCGTGACAAGGCCATCCTCACCCTCATGTCCATGGACTCTGTCATCCAACGCTATGAGGAACATCTGCATCCGCAAGACGACCTCGGCGAGATTGTCCGCCAGATATCCTCCTCCGAGCGAGACATCTTCCCCGTGGTGGACGAGGGTGCACATCTGTTGGCGGTGCTCGTCCTGGACCGTGTGCGCCATGTCATGTTCCGCACGGAACTGTACCACCGTCTGCACGTGAACGACCTCATGTCACAATGTGCGGCGCGCCTCACCACCAACGATTCCATGGATATCGTCATGTCCACCTTTGACCGCACCAAGGCGTGGACCCTCCCCGTGGTCGATACCGAGGGCCGTTTCGTCGGTTTCATCCGTCGCAGCCACGTCACCGCGCTGTATCGCAACATGATGCAAGACTTATCAGAAGAATAATATGAGAATCATTTTTATGGGCACACCCGACTTCGCGGTGGAGAGCCTCAAGAAACTCGTAGAGAACGGACAGGATGTGGTGGCGGTGGTCACCATGCCAGATAAGGCGGTGGGGCGACACCATGAAGTGTTGCAGGCATCGCCGGTGAAACAATACGCCCTGGGACAGGGGATTCCTGTGTTGCAGCCGGAGAAGCTGAAGGACGAAGCATTCCTGGAGCAACTGCGCAGCTACAAGGCCGACCTGCAAGTGGTGGTGGCCTTCCGCATGTTGCCCGAAGTGGTGTGGGCCATGCCCTCCATGGGCACCTTCAACCTTCACGCCGCCCTGCTGCCGCAGTACCGCGGTGCCGCGCCCATCAACTGGGCCGTCATCAACGGCGAGACAGAGACGGGCGTGACCACATTCTTCCTTGACCATGACATTGACACCGGCCGCATCATCCACCGTGTCCCTGTTCCCATTGCCGACACCGACACCGCCGGCGACGTTCACGACCGCCTGATGTTCCTGGGTGCCGACCTGGTACTCCGCACCGTCAAGGATATTGAAGCAGGAAATGTAACGCCTGTGGATCAGTGTTCGGTGCTCGGCGATTCCGTCGCCGAGTTACACCCCGCTCCTAAACTCTTCCGCGAGAACACCGAAATCCGTTGGCACGAGCACACCGTCAAGTCCGCCTACGACTTCATCCGCGGCCTCTCGCCCTACCCCGGTGCCTGGACCACTCTGCGCACAGCTGATGGCAAGGAGACACAACTGAAACTCTTCTTCGCAGAAAAAGAGTTAATTCATAATTCACAATTCACAATTCACAATGAAATCATAGAGAGCAGAGCAGATGCAGAAGAAACAATTATGAATTATGAATTGTTAATTATGAATTCTTCCCTCTTTGTCCCCCTCTCCGACGGCTACCTGCGCCTCACCGACCTCCAGTTGGCAGGCAAGCGGCGCATGAAAGCCGAGGATTTCCTGCGCGGAGCCCATTTAGAGGGTGCTGTATTGGTGGAAAGTGTGAATAAATCCTAAAAAATCGCTCTCTCTTGCAAAAAACTTTCAACTTTCAACTTTCACCTTTCAACTTTTTACATACCTTTGCACTCGCAGAGAACCCCAACAGTTCCCTGTAGCCCCCATCCGAGGCTCATTTTTTAACTTTCAACTTTTAACTTTCAACTTAAAACGTCATTGCCTATCGATACACATTACTCCTAAACCATTCTATTAGATAGTAATGCAAACTCTTATCCAAGAGACCGACGAAGTGCTCGTCCGGCTCTATGAGGAAGGCAATGATGCAGCGTTCGACACACTCCTCGATCGCTATCAGAAAACGCTTTATGGTTATATCCTCACTCTTGTCTGTGACACAGACAAGGCTGATGACATCTTCCAGGATACTTTCTTCAAGGCTATCCACTACATCCGCAGCCATCGCTACGTTGATAGCGGCAAGTTCCAGGCATGGCTCATGCGCATTGCACACAACCTCATTGCCGACACCCACCGCCGTCAGGCACCCATTGTGGAGGTCAAGGACGACAAAGAGCGCCAGCGTATCCTCGAAGGCAATAACACCATGGCTGTGGGTTCCGTGGAAGATGAATTCCACAACGCCCAGACCTACTCGGACCTCACACAGATGATTGCCCGTCTGCCCGAGCCGCAACAAGAAGTGGTGCGTATGCGCATCTATGAGAACCGCTCCTTCAAGGAAATCGCCGACCTCACGCGATGCAGCATCAACACCGCCCTGGGACGTATGCGTTATGCCGTCTTGAATCTTCGACGCATGGCCGCACAGAAGGATCTCACGGTGGTGGAGTATGACTGAGCCCCCGGACAGTTCATCTTTTTTCAGCTAAGACACGCCCCAGACCCAGTCTTTTTTGCTGGAAAACCCAATTCTTCCGGCATACTCACCCGGTTCTTCCAGCATATTCACCCACATGTGTTGATTATTCCATCATGATCGAATGATTATTCGGTCATGATGGAATAATCATTCGGTCATGATGGAATAATCAACACGGCCGCATCCTCGGGGTCGTTTCCCTGATGGATGCCAGCAAAAAAACCAAGTTGTTTTACTTGCACAGATGCACGCCTGGCCCTACGCAGAGGCGGGTGTGCACAAGTAAAACAACTTGTTTCTTCATTTATGCCATGGCCTGTTCCAGGTCGGCAATAATATCCTGCACGTTTTCTATGCCCACGCTGAGGCGGACGAGGTCGGGTGCAATGCCGGCCTGGCGCAGTTGCTCATCGGAGAGCTGGCGGTGTGTGTGGCTGGCGGGATGGAGGACGCAGGTGCGGGCGTCGGCCACGTGGGTGGCGATGGATACGAACTGTAGCCGGTCCATGAAGCGGATGGCCTCCTCACGGGTGCCCTTGAGGCCGAAGGCGATGACGCCGCAGGAACCACCCGGCAGGTATTTCTGTGCCAGCGCGTAGTATTTGTTGGAGGGCAGACCGCAGTAGTTGATCCATCCCACCTTTGGGTTCTGTTCCAGCCACTCGGCCACGCGCTGGGCGTTCTCGCAGTGGCGTTGCATACGCAGGTGCAGGGTCTCCAGGCCCAGGTTCAGCAGGAAGCAGTTCTGGGGTGAGGGGATGCTGCCGAGGTCACGCATGAGTTGCGAGACAATCTTGGTGATATATGCCTTGCGGCCGAAGGCCTTGGTGTAGGTGAGGCCGTGGTAGCTCTCGTCGGGTTGCGTCAGGCAGGAAAAAGACCCACCCCCTTGCCCTTCCCTTGTTGGGAGGGGAGCAGAATGAACTTGAGCGGGTGCTGTCTCCTCGGAAGTCAAATGGTGACCACTCCCCTCCCTACAGGGGAGGGGTTGGAGGTCGGGTCTGCTGGGTCTGTGAGTCCCTGTCTCCCAATCGAAGTTGCCGCTGTCGATGATGGCTCCGCCCACTTGGGTGGCGTGGCCGTCCATGTACTTGGTGGTGCTGTGTGTGACGATGTCGGCTCCCCACTCGAAGGGCCGGCAGTTGATGGGGGTGGCAAAGGTGTTATCCACGATGAGTGGCACGCCGTGCTCATGGGCGATGCGGGCAAAGCGCTCGATGTCGAAGACGCAGCCGCCGGGATTGGAGATGGTCTCGCCGAAGAAACACTTGGTGTTCGGGCGGAAGGCGGCATGGATGCGCTCGTCGTCCCAGTCGGGATCCACGAAGGTGCACTCGATGCCGAGCTTCTTCATGGTCACGCCAAAGAGGTTGAACGTGCCACCATATATATTATTAGAGGTGACGAAGTGGTCGCCAGCCTGGCAGATGTTGAAGACGGCATAGAACGAGGCGGCCTGCCCGGAGGAGGTGAGCACGCAGCCCACGCCGCCCTCGAGGGCGTTGATCTTGGCGGCCACGGCATCGTTGGTGGGGTTGGCCAGTCGGGTGTAGAAGTAGCCCTCGTCCTCGAGGTCGAAGAGGCGTGCCATCTGCTCGCTGGTGTCATACTTGAAGGTGGTACTCTGGTAGATGGGCAGTTGCTGCGGCTGTCCCTTGGTGGGGTGCCACCCACCGTGAATGCAAAGGGTTTCGAGGTTCTGTTTCATTTAAAGATGTAATATATTAAGTGAAAAATTCCTTGGTACTGCAAATCAAAGCCACTGAAATACATCAATGGCATGGCAAAGGTAAGCATAATATCTGAGACCATCATCGCTTTGGACGGATTATTTTTTTTACAGAAAGGGGAACTTGATTAAAAATGCACTTTCCGATGCACATTTCTGCGCAAAAAGTTTGTCTGATCTCCTGTAAATCCGTACATTTGCAGACAATTAACGTTTGCGGATAATTCTCAGGCTTATGCATCTCAGACAATTCATTTTCTGTCTTCTGCTTATCACCTCACCAGCATCCTGGGCACAGGAGGCACCGGCATTATACCGTGACTCCACACAGTCGGTAGAGCTGCGGGTGAAAGACCTGCTAAGGCAGATGACGCCGGAGGAGAAAGTGGGGCAGTTGTGTTGCAAGATGGGATGGAACTATTATGAGAAGCGCAAGCATCCCTCTGCATCCTTCAAGAAAGAGGTCCAGGACGAACAGACGGGTATGCTGTGGGCCACCTTCCGCGCCGACCCGTGGACACAAAAGTCATTGGAGAACGGACTCACCCCCGCGTTGGCTGCCGAGGTCGCCAACGCCCTCCAGCGCTATGTGCGCGACAGCACACGACTGGGCATCCCGCTCTTTCTGGCAGAGGAGGCGCCCCACGGCCACATGGCCATCGGCACCACAGTCTTCCCCACCGGTCTGGGCATGGCGGCCACCTGGTCGCCGGAACTGATGCAGCAGATGGGCGAGGTGATTTCCAGGGAGATACGGTTGCAGGGCGGGCATGTCAGCTATGGACCCATCCTGGACTTGGCACGCGACCCGCGCTGGTCACGGGTGGAGGAGACGCTGGGTGAGGATCCTGTGCTCACCGCCACACTCGGTGCCGCCATGGTGCGGGGACTGGGTGGCGGCGACCTGTCACAACCACACAGCACACTGGCCACACTCAAACATTTCATTGCCTACGGCAGCAGCGAGGGCGGCCAGAACGGCGCACAGACAACCCTCGGCGAGCGGGAACTGCATGAGAGCTTCCTGCCCCCCTTCCGCAAGGCCATCGAGGCCGGGGCGCTGTCTGTCATGACGTCCTACAATTCTGTGGATGGCATCCCGTGCACAGCCAACGGTCATCTGCTCACCGACATCCTGCGCCACCAGTGGCATTTCCATGGTTTTGTGGTCAGTGACCTCTATAGCATCGACGGCCTTGCCGGCACACACCGCGTGGCGGCCAACCGCCGGGAGGCCGCCATCCAAGCCCTGCAGGCCGGGGTGGACGTGGATTTGGGAGCGAGCAGTTTTTCACAACTTGGGGCCGCAGCGGGAGGGGCTTACCTGGACTCCGCCGTGGCACGTGTCCTCCGCTTGAAGTTTGAGATGGGTCTCTTTGACAATCCCTTTGTGGACCCCCAAGCCGCAGCCAGCGGCGTAAGCACGCCCGAGCACAAAGCCGCAGCCTTGGCAGCCGCAAGGGCCTCCATCACATTGCTCAAGAACTACCACGCCCTCCCCCTCGCCCGCAACCTTCATGTCCTCGTCTGCGGCCCCAACGCCCACAACCGCTACAACCTGCTGGGCGACTACACCGCCCCGCAAGAAGACGGCAACGTGAAGACCATCCTCGATGGCATCCGCGCCAAGCTGCCCGCAGCACGGGTGCAGTATGTCAAGGGCTGCGCCATCCGTGACACCACCACCGCCGACATCACTGCCGCCGTGCAGGCGGCACAGACGGCCGATGTCATCATCTGTTGCGTGGGCGGCTCCAGCGCCCGCGACTTCAAGACCAGCTATCAGGAGACGGGGGCCGCAGAGACAGACAACCAGATGCTCTCAGACATGGACTGTGGCGAGGGCTATGACCGCTCCACACTCTCCCTCCTCGGCCGCCAGCAGCAGCTCCTGGAAGCCATGAAGGCCACCGGCAAACCACTCGTGGTCATCTATATTGAAGGCCGCCCCCTGGACAAGACGTGGGCGGCACAAAATGCCGATGCCCTGCTCACCGCCTACTATCCGGGACAGGAAGGCGGCACGGCCATCGCCGACGTGCTCTTTGGCGACTACAACCCCGCCGGGCGACTGCCCATCTCCGTCCCCCGACACGCGGGCCAGCTGCCCGTCTATTACAACAAGAAAGCCCCACGCCCCCATGACTACGTGGAGACTGCCGCCGCACCCCTCTTCCCCTTCGGCTTTGGACTCAGCTACACCACCTTTGCCTACAGCAACTTGAAGTGCAAAGTGCACGTGAAAGACACGATGCGCGTGGAAGTCACCTGTGACATCACCAATACCGGCCCACGTGACGGCGAAGAAGTGGCTCAGCTCTACATCCACGACGACCTGGCCTCCACCGTCCAGCCGATCCTGCAACTGAAAGCATTCCAACGTATCCTCATCCCCAAAGGCGAGACCCGACAGGTCGCCTTCACCCTCTCACCCGATGACCTTGCCATCGTGGACCGACACCTGCGCCGCGTCATAGAGCCCGGCGACTTTACCATCTATGTGGGTCCTAACTCCTCCGACCTGCCTCTCAAGGGCACAATCACCATTGAACCTATCTACTTATCTGGCACACTTCCTCCATGGTGAATCCACGCTGCAAGGCAAAACGAACAAGTTTTGCGCGACACGCAGCGTCATCTCCGCTGCCCAGAGAAGCGGCCTTCTGCTCCAACACACCCGTCAGGATGAGCCTGTACTCATCCTCGGGAAGTTCAGAAAGGGCTTGTCTGATGTCTGCATCGGGCAAACCCTTCTGGCGTAGTGCGTGCTGGATTTTCATCCGTCCCCAGTGGCTGAAACGCAGTCGGTCACGCGAGAATGCACGACAATAACGTGCCGCGTCCAGATACTGTTCATCATAGAGACGGTCCACAATACTTTGTATGCCTTCTGCCGACATGGCGGCCCTGCGCAGCCGCTCGCGAACATCACTCTCGCAATGTTCACTCACGCTGCACAGAGCCGCCATGCGGTTGAATGCCTCATCAAGTGTCAGAGACATCAGTCTTCTGCACTGAAATCCTCCTTGCCCACTCCGCAGATGGGGCATACCCAGTCTTCGGGCAGATCCTCGAATGCGGTGCCGGGAGCGATGCCATTGTCCGGGTCGCCCAGCTCGGGATCATAAACGTAGCCGCAGGGGTCGCAAACGTACTTCTTCATAATTTTCTGATGGTTTAAAGGTGAATAATGGTTGACAATGCTGTCTTTCGGCGGCAAATGTAATACATTTCTTGCAGAACGGAACAAAGTTTTCTGCTTTTTTTCATCATCTCTCAACACTTTGTTGTACCTTTGCACCGCTGTTCGGGTCCCTGCCCGACCGAGAACTGACAATTGGACAACGGAAAGAACGGATCATAAACGGAATGAACGGAAATGTTTACGCCTATCTCAGATTCTCTCCGTGGTTCTGGTTGTTGAAACATGAAACATGAAACTTGAAACCAGAAGAATGAAGATAGCACTCATAGGATATGGCAAGATGGGGCGCATGATCGAAGGCATCGCCCTCAACCGCGGCCACGAGGTGGTCTGCAAGATTGACATCGATAACCAGCAGGACTTCGAGAGCGAGGCCTTCCGCACGGCGGACGTGGCCATTGAGTTCACAGCGCCCTCGGTGGCGTGGGGCAACGTGCAGCGCTGCTTCGCGGCAGGTGTGCCCGTGGTGTCGGGCAGCACAGGTTGGATGGCCAGCCACAAGGAGGAGGTGAGCCGCCTCTGCGCCGAGCAGGGCAAGACGCTGTTCTGGAGCTCCAATTTCTCCATCGGTGTGGCCATCTTCTCGGCCGTGAACCGTTATCTGGCCACACTGATGAACCAGTTCCCGCAATATGATGTGGAGTTGGAAGAGACCCACCACGTCCACAAGCTCGACCACCCCAGCGGCACCGCCATCACGCTGGCCGAGGAGATTGTGGAACGTCTGGACCGCAAGGAAGGGTGGGCCGAAGAGACCACAGATCCGAAGCTGCTGCGTGTGGATGACATACGTCGCGGAGAAGTGCCTGGCATCCACACCATTCGCTATGACTCCGAGGCCGACCTCATCACCATCACTCATGATGCCCACAACCGCAAAGGCTTTGCACTCGGTGCCGTGATGGCCGCAGAATACACCGCCACCCACCAGGGACTGCTCACCATGAAAGACCTGTTTAACTTTGACACGTTAACACGTTAAATACTGCGGGGGACACCCGCGACACGATATGAAAAAGTTAGATAAAAAACCGATCACGTGGAAAGACTGGGCAAAAGTGCTCGTCATTATTGCATTATATATTTGGTTCATCGCATGGGTCGATGCCTGGTGGGGACTGATTGTCGTTCCCTTCATCTTCGATGCCTACATCACCAAGAAAATACCGTGGACGTGGTGGAAGGAACTGGAGAATCCCGTCACCCGCACCGTCATGTCCTGGGTCGATGCCATCGTGTTTGCGCTGGTGGCTGTCTATTTCGTCAATATCTACTTCTTCCAGAACTACACCATCCCCTCCTCCTCTTTAGAGAAGAGCCTCCTGGTGGGCGACTATCTGTTTGTCTCCAAGATGAGCTACGGCCCCCGTGTGCCGCAGACACCGCTCCACCTGCCGCTGGTGCAGCACACGCTGCCCAACGGCATGAAGAGCTACAGCGAACTCATCCAATGGGACTATAAGCGTGTGTCGCCCAAACCTGTGCAGCTGAATGACATCGTGGTCTTCAACTACCCCTCCGGCGACAGCGTGGTGGCCAATCCCGCCTACCAGGCTGCTGATTTCTATGGCCTGTGCTACGGATATGGACGCCAGATTGTCCAGCAGAACAACATCCTTCCCGAGATGGACAGCCTCACGCTCATGCAACAGCGCCAGCTCTACAGCATCTTCTACGCCGTCGGCCGCCAGTATGTCAACGAGAACCGCGCGGAGTTCGGCGAGGTGATGGCGCGCCCTGTAGATCGTCGTGAGAACTATGTCAAGCGGTGTGTGGGGCTGCCCGGACAGACATTGCAGATTCGTGACCACATCATCTACCTCGACGGCGTGGCCAACAAGGAGCCGGAGAATGTGCAGTATAATTACCACATTTACCTGAAGAACGGCCAGCGTGACTTGCCAGAAGCGATAACCCGGGAACTGCGCCTGAGCAGCGATGACCTGCGCGACCTGCACCAGACGGGCGTGATGCCCCTCACCGCTGCCGCACGTGAGCGTCTGCTACAGTGCACAGACTTGGTGGACAGCATTGACATTGACATCTCCACGACAACAGACGAGCTCTATCCTCTCAACGGCCACACTGGCTGGACGCGCGATAACTATGGCCCCGTCTGGATTCCCAAGAAAGGCGAGAACATCCCGTTGACCTTGGAGAACCTGCCCGTCTATGAACGGCCCATCCGTGTCTATGAAGGCAACGAGCTGCATGTGGATGAGAACGGAACCATCTACATCAACGGCGAGGTGGCCACCAGCTACACCTTCAAGATGGATTATTATTGGATGCAGGGCGACAACCGCCACAACAGTGCTGACTCGCGCTACTGGGGCTTCGTACCAGAGGACCATATCGTCGGCAAACCCATTATGGTATGGCTCTCCACCGACAAAGACCGTGGCTGGTTCGACGGCCATATCCGCTGGAACCGTCTCTTCCGCTGGGTCGATACATTGGCGGAATGAACTTCTAAAGCGATATACGACTGCTGGGCGGCTGTCCTCACGGATGGCCGCCCAGTTCTTCATCAAAGCATGATGAAGCAGGTTGTTCTTTATGTTCTTGAGAATATATGGTCAGAGGAGGGTGTGCTCCACCACCATGCCGTCGAGAAGGTTGATGGTGCGAGTGGCGTAGGCGGCATCGCGTTGGGAGTGCGTCACCATGACCACGGTGGTGCCTTCGGCGTTGAGCTGTGTGAGCAGGTCCATGACTTCGCGGCCGTTCTTGGTGTCGAGGTTGCCCGTGGGTTCGTCGGCGAGAACCAGCTTGGGCTTGACGACCACGGCACGGGCGATGGCCACGCGCTGCTGCTGACCGCCGGAGAGTTGCTGGGGATAGTGGCCTGCACGGTGGCTGATGGCCATGCGGCGCATGATCTCCTCCACACGCTCCTTGCGCTCTGCTGCGGGCACGCCGAGGTACTTCAATGGCAGTTCGATGTTTTGCTCCACCGTGAGCTCGTCGATGAGGTTGAACGACTGGAAGACGAAGCCGATCTGCCCGCGGCGGGTCAGCGTGCGCTGACGCTCCTTCAGGCTGCCGACTTCCACGCCGTCGAGCCAGTAGCGGCCCTCGGTGGGGTTGTCCAGTAGGCCGAGGATGTTCAGCAGCGTGGATTTGCCGCATCCGCTGGGTCCCATGACGGCCACGAACTCGCCGTCCTTCACTTCCATGTTGATGCCTCCGAGGGCAGTGGTCTCCACCACGTCCGTGCGGAAGACCTTCTTGATGTTTTCTAATTTAATCATAGTTGCGGACCCCCTCCCAAGACCCACCCCCAACCCCTCCCGTGAGGGGAGGGGAGAGGGCTGGCGCGTCGTAGGAGGTTGTAGGGTCATTGTTTATGGGGTTAGAGATTATTGTTCAATAAAAGTATGCTATTCTTGAAAGGTGCCACCCTCCTCTGAAGGAGGAGCGGGGAGGGGGACTTATTCTTTTTTCAAATACTCCACAGGATTATCACAGGCTACGCGGCGCGTCTGGATGAACACGACGGCGGCGATGACGAGGAGGACAAAGAGGGCATCGGCAGCGAAGACGTTCCACGTCAGCGCGACCTTGTAGGCGAATTGCTGCATCAGCAGCGTACTGAGATACCAGCCCAAGGCCATGCCGACGACGATGGAGGGCAGGGCGATGAGGGCGATGCTGCGGCCGAACAGCAGCTGCACCTCGCCCACGGTGGCTCCTACGACCTTGCGGATGGCCAGTTCGCGCGAGCGGCGCTGCACCTCGTCGCGGACGTAGCCGATGAGTCCGATGAGGGTGATGAGCAGCGCGGCGATGCAACCAATCATGACGAGGTCGCGCGTGTGCTGCGTCTCCTGATACTGGTCGGCCATCTCGTTGGAATAAAGCTTCACGTTCAGCTCGGCATCGGGGTAGAGGCGGTTGCAGAGTTGCTGCACAGCCGCGAGGTTCTCAGGCGTGATGCTTTGAAGTTTCATCATGATATAGTGCGTGAAGACGTTGCCGTTGACAACCATGATGGGGCGCTCCTCGCGAGACACCAGCGACCCAAGCGTGAAGTTCTTCACCACACCTACGACGGTCAGGGGATACTGGGTTCCCAACGAAGAGTTGACGAATTGCCGGCCTACGACGTCGTCTATGCCTGCCACATTTTTCATCTTCTCGGCGAAATGCTCGTCCACCAGCATCTCCGGCTGCCAACCTTGATGGTTCAGGCGCTCGAAGTCGCGGCCATGGACGATCTGCAGCCCCATCGTTTCCACCAATCCGCTCTCGGCAAAGAACATGTTGGCACAATTGAAAACTTCCTGCGGGTTGCCCGGCACGAGCACGTTGTCGCCGCTCTGCCGCTCGCAGAAGAGCGAGTAGGCAGCAGCTGTCTTCGCTATGCAGGGCAGGTTCTCTATCTCACGGGCCAGCGAATAGATGGAGTCGCCGTGGAGGGCGGAGACGTTGACGTAGGCCACCTTGTCATATTGATAGCCCATGTCCGTGGAGAGCATGAAGTCGTACTGCCGATAGATGGTGGTGAGCACGCAGAGCAGCATCGTCGAGAGCACAAACTGGAAGGCCAGCAGCGACAGCTTCCACACGCGCTTGCTCTCGCTGTACAGGCGGTAGGCATAGGTCAGCGGGATGCGCGAGTAGATGGCGCCTGGCAAGATGCCGCAGCAGAGCAGCACGATGATGCCGACCGCGAGCAGTAGAGCGAAGGTCTGCCGCGAGAAGAGCGTCGTGACGCTGACGCCCAGCAGGTCGCGCGTCAGGTCCCGTCCGGCATAAAGCAGCAGTGCCATCAGGGCAAGGGCCACCAGCAGGTGAAGGGCCGCTTCGCCGATAGAGCCGATGAAAAACTCCCGATTGGGGGCACCGAGTACCTTGCGCACCGCCACCTGGCGGGCACGGCCAACGAGCGAGCTGATGACGACGAGAATGTAGTTCATCACTGCCGTGAAGAGCATCACCAGGGCCACGACGCCGAGGATGATACAGGTGGTGCGCACAGTGGTGTCCTTCATGCGGTTGCCAGCGACGCTTTCCAGTTCAATGCCGGCGTCGATGCAGCCAACTTGTTTCAGGTTATCCCACGGCAGAATACGCTGCAGCAGCTGCTTGACCTCGCCACGCACTTTATCCATGTCGGCATCGCTGCGCAGACGCACATACGAGTGATAGCGGTCGTTACCCACCAGATTCTCGGTGCCGTCCCAGGCGTAGGTGCCGACCGAGGGCATCGACATGAGAATGTCGAAGCGCGCGAAGGTGGAGTTCTCGGGATAGTCCTCATAGACGCCGCAGATGGTCATCGGCTTCTGCGGCGCCGAGGCGAAGCAGAAGGTCTGGCCCACCGCCTCGCCGCCCATCTTCTCGCTCAGACTACGGCTGATCATGCATTGTCCGGCAGTGGAGAGGATCTGCCTGGCATCGCCCAGCAGTGTCCTTGTGGCGAAGATGTTGAAGAAGCAGGAATCGGCAAAAACGGCTTGCTCGAAGTAGTGCCGGCTACCGTCCTCCAGCGTCAGTTTCTCGTCGCCGAACTGCGCGGTATAGCGTGTGGCCGTCACCACCTCGGGTATCCCCTGTGCCAGCACCGGTGCGATGCCGCCCGACGTGGAGCCGTGCTGCTGAGGTTCTTCGCCAGTACGTTGGAAGGTTTCATGCAGCTCATACACGTGTTCCTTATCTATGATGCAGCTATCGTAGTTGTGCTCCAGCTGCACCTTGGCCACCAGCACCAGCCCCACGGTCAGTCCGACTGTCAGCGACGTAATCTTGATGAAGGCTCCCTGGCCTCTAACGAATGGATTCATTTTTGGTATTTACGATTTAACGATTTACTATTTATCATTTGAATGTTTCTGGTGCAAAGGTACGCACTTTCTGCTATTCCCTCCAAGAGCCACGCCCCACTTTCTGCCTCCCGCCACCTAAAAACGTCTAAAAATTTGACACTCTTTGCACCTTTCCTCTCAAAAGTTTGCTCGGTTCACGGAAAGTGCGTACCTTTGGCCAGATTTTAAGTTGAACCTTAAATTTGTCCACATTATGAGTAAGGTGCTTATCAACAGGAGCTTGGCCGCATCCCTAAAGGATGTGTCCTGTTCTGCTTCTGCACATTCATTAGGTGTGCATCGGCCATGTTGAGCATCAAACTATGTGAATCGATGGACACGAATAATCTCAGGGACTTTTATGGTGACAAAGCGGCTGCGCTGAGGCAGGAGGTGGCGGTGCTGCGGCAGCGGACACGCGGCTTTGTGGTGGGAGAGCTGGTCGCTTTCGGCATGGCTGTGGCACTGATCATCATGTGGATGGCGACGGATGCAGGGTGGACGTTGCTGGTCGTGGCGGCAGTGGCCGTAGGCATCTATCTGTGGGTCCGAAGCCGTGATGTGCGCAGTTCCGACCGTCTGGAGACGTGCGAAGGACTGCTCCGTGTCTATGAAGGCGAACTGGCAGCACTCGACGGCGACTTCTCGCGCTTCGACGACGGCAGCCGCTATGCCGACCCGCACCATGCGTTCACCACGGACCTGGATGTCTTCGGCATGGAATCGCTCTACCAGCGCATCGACCGCACTGCCACGACAGGCGGTGCCGACTGCCTCGCAGCAAGGCTGTCTGAGACGCGCGTGCCGACGGTGGAAGAGATCCAGCAAAGGAGAGAGGCCATCAATGCCCTGGCTTCGGATGAGCCGCTGCGGACGGCGTTCATGGCGCAGGGGACATCGGCAAGGGAACGGAATGCCACGGGCGGCTCCGCGCCGACAGGCAAGATCGACACCGCCGCCGTGCTGCGTGCCGTCACCGCCGTGCATGAACTCCACATCCCCGCCTTTGCCGCCACGGTTGCCGCCCTACTGCTGGCCCTGCTGCTCCTCGGAGGCTTCTATACGCTGCTGCTTGCCGCCATCCTCGGGTCCGTCGGCGCAGGCTCTGTGATGGCGTGGGCCATGCTCGAAGTCCTCATCGCCAGTATCCTCTTTGCCCGCCCCCTGCGGCAGACGAGCCGCGCCACAAACGGGATCCTGAAGTCGCTCAGAAGCTACAGGAAACTGATTCTCCTCTCTGCGCCTGAAGGGGAACAGGCATTCCGCGGCATCGAACGTATCGTGGCCAGTATAGACCGCCGCAACGAGTTCTGGATTCTCATCTCCAACGCCCTGTTCCTCAGCGACCTCTTCATCGTGCGCCGCTTCCTGCAATGGCGGCAGCGTTACATGAGCCGTCTGCCCGAATGGATAGATGAAGTGAGCTGTTTCGATGCCCTCGTATCCTTAGCCACCTTCCGCTTCAACCACCCCGAGGCCACGGATGCCGAGGTCATCGCCGCGCCGTCCGTCGTCTTCGAGGCCGAGGGGCTGTGGCATCCCTTCCTCGGTGCCGGGGCCGTGCGCAACAACTTCCGCCTCGACGACGGCCACTACTACATCATCACGGGTGCCAACATGGCAGGAAAGAGCACCTTCCTGCGCACGGTGGGCATCAATGTCCTGCTGGCGCGCTGCGGCCTGCACGTCTTTGCCGAGCACCTGCGCCTCTCGCCCTTCGCCCTGTTCACCTCCATGCGCACCACCGATGACCTCCAGCACGGCATCTCCTACTTCAACGCCGAGCTGCTGCGCCTGCAACAGCTCCTCCAATCGGTTTCTCGCGGTTTCCCCGCGAGAACCGTCCACTCCCTCTCCGCCCCCTCTTCCCACACCCTCATCATCCTCGACGAAATCCTCAAGGGAACCAACTCCCTCGACAAGCTCAACGGCTCCCGCCTCTTCCTCGAAGCCGTCAGCGCGCTCCCCGTCACAGGCATCATCGCCACCCACGACCTCGAACTCTCCCGCATGGCCGACGAGCACCCCGACCGCTTCCACAACCACTGCTTCGAGATCCAGCTTGCCGACGACATCACCTACTCCTACCGCATCAGCCCCGGCGTGGCCCGCAACCAGAACGCCACCCACCTGCTCCGCCAGCTCCTGAGCACCTTGGGTTCCCGTCGCTCCTGACAAATCCCACAAAACAGCCAGCCATGCAACATGCCGCAGGCGTGTCTTCTGGCACATTCACCCACGCGTGTTGATTATTCGGTCATGATGGATTGATTATTCCATCATGACCGAATAATCATTCCATCATGATGGAATAATCAATCCTATCGCACGTGAGACTCAATTCATGTAGTTAAACGACTTTTGTTAACTACATGAATTGAGTCTCACGATAAGGGTTGACCCGATCAAATTAAATGCTTACTTCACGTTGACTCTGTGTAATTCGTGTGAAGAAGAAAGAATGGTTGTCTCGCAGAATTACAGCTGGTACTCCAGCATGATGAAGGTGTAGGGCTGGAGGTCAAGGGTGAACTTCTTCTGGGCGTCGATGGTTTCTGTCTGGGGAGCAATGGGTTGTGCGTCGTAGTTGTTCTCGGCGTCGGGTGCACCGGTGAGGACGGTCTTGACGGCCTGCTGCTTGATGGGGAAGCGGCTGAGGTTGATGTCGGCCTTCTTGGCCTCGGCACCGGCGTTGCAGAGCTTGACGTAGAGGCGGCGTGTCTTCACGTTGAGGACGACGCTCTGTCCGTAGTGGCTGTCCTTGGCGGGCTGCACCACCTTCTTGGCATCGCCGTCGAAGCGCACACAGTCGCCGTAGTAGTACTGCCCGGCTGACTGTCCGAAGAGCTGCTGGACGTAGTAGCTGCAGGTGAGGAACGGGCGCTCGTTGTCGAAGTAGATGAGGTCGGGGTTCCAGTTGGTGGCTTCCTTGCGGGCGAAGAGGGGCGCGTAGGAGGTCATGGCCACCACGTCGCCGTTGCGCTCCACGTGGAGGAGGTAGAGGCCCTCTGCCAGCGCGTCGATGAGTTTCTTGTCCTTGGCGGCATACTCGCCCAGATAGACCTTGGTCTTGCGGCCGCGCGGATAGTCGTCATACTGGCGCTGGTTCAGGAAGTAAGTGTTGGGCTCATAGTAGTGCTCATCCAGGATGGGCATGCCCAGTTCCTCGGCGATACGCCATCCGTTGTCGAAGTCGGGGTTGCCCTTGTGCGAGCCGGGACCGGCTGTTCCCACAATGACGATCTCGGGATGTGCAGCCACGATCTTCTTATACATATACTTGAAGCGTTCCTCGAACTCCGGCGAGATCTTCTCCTCGTTGCCGATACCCAGATACTTCAGACCGAAGGGAGCGGGGTGCCCGGCGTCGGCGCGCATCTTGGCCCACTTGTTGGTGGCAGGGTCGCCGTTGGCCCAGTCGATGAGGTCCAGTGCATCCTGCACCCACTCGTCCATCTGGCTCATGGGCACCACGTCCTGTGCCTGACCTTTCATGCCCCAACCGCCGTTGGTTCCCTGGCAGCTCACGCCGCAGGGCAGGATGGGCACGGGCTGCATGCCCAGGTCCTCGCAGAACTGGAAGTACTCATAGTATCCGAGACCCATGGACTGGTGGTAGCCCCACGTGTTCTTCAGCGAACGGCGTTGCTCTTTCGGACCGATAGTGGTCTTCCAGTGATAGGTGTTCCAGAAGCCGTCGCCGCCGCCATGCACCACACAGCCGCCGGGGAAGCGCATGAACTTGGGTTGCAGGTCGGCCAGTGCCTGTGCCAGGTCGCGGCGCAGACCGTGACCCTTATAGGTGTCCTGCGGCATGAGCGACACCTGGTCAATATCCAGCTCGCCCGTGTTGAGCACCAGGATCTGCAGGACGGCGTTCTTGCAATCCTCGGAAGGGGTGAGCACGGCTTCATATTTTTTCCAGTCGGGAGAACCGACTGGCACGGACACAGTGGCCTCGGCCAGCAGCTTCAGGTCCTTGCCCCAGCCCTGCGGCTGTCCCAGCACGACGCGCACCTGCTTGGCGGCACCGATGTTGCGCAGGAAGGCCGAGAAGTTGTACTTGGCTCCGGCCTTGACGCTGATGCCGTCGAAGCCGCCGTTCTCCAGTCCGAAGCCCTTCCAGCCGGCATAGTCATAGAACTCCTTGACGCGCTCCACGCAGAGCCGCATGTAGGTGGGGTTGTTGGGGTGGATGGGGCTGTCCATGCGCACTTGCAGCGTGCCCAGTGAGTGCCCGGGCCGCACCTGTTTCCATGCCGTGCCGGGTCCCCAGCCGTCGCGCTCGGCAGGGCTGAACTCGAACGAGCCGTTTTGCAGCAGCTCGGCATAGAGGCCGCCGTCGGCAGAGCTGCTGATGTCCTCGAAGAAAATGCCTATCAGCTCATCGCTGATGGCCTTGCCGCCTTTCGGGGCAGACATGGGTCGCTGTGCGCTGACAGAGAGCGCGGCTGTCAGGAGGACAGCACCAAGGATAAGTCGAGAGTTGAGAGTTCTCCAAGCGTGGAGCGTCCCGTTGGGCCGAGTGGAGAGTTGAGAGTTGAGAGTTCTTTTCATTGTTTATATGGTTAAATAAAAGATGAAATGCGGCGCAAAGATACATCTATTTCCCTAATCCTGCACAAAATGTTCCGAAAATATTTCTGCCTTACATGCTTTTTGCCTACATTTGTGCCCAGAAATCGCTACCCCCCCAATAACCCACAACCCTTACCCATCTAACCCCTAAACCCATCACCCCCTATGAAACGCTTTGCATTGCTGACTCTTCTCTTCTCCTTTTTCACTTGTAACTTTCAACTTTCCACGCTCCACGCGCTCCCCAAGAAGGAGATGGCGCTGCAGCTCTATTCCATTCGCGAGGTGATTGGCTCGCCCGAGAACTACGCCAAGAACCACGCCGAGGTGTTCCAGAAACTGGCCGCCTGGGGCTACACGGCCGTGGAAGCTGCCAGCTATGACCAGGGCCGGGGCACGTTCTACGGCGTCTCGCCCCAGCAGTTCCGCGCCGACTGTGAGGCAGCCGGTCTGCGCTGTCTCAGCAGCCACGCCACGCGCGGCCTCAGTGCCGAGGAACTGAAGAACCATGATTTCACGGCGGCCCTCGCCTGGTGGGACAAGGCCATTGCCGACCACAAGGCCGCCGGCATGACCTACATCGTCACACCGGGATGGGGCGTTCCCAAGACGCTGCAGGAGGCACAGACGCTGTGCGACTATGCCAACGCCATCGGGCAGAAGTGCCGGCAGGCAGGACTGCTCTACGGCTATCACACCCACAGCCACGAGTATCAGAAAGTGGAGGGCACGCCGTGGATCGACTACATGATGCAGCACATCGCGGCCGAGAACATGTTCTGGCAGATGGACACCTACTGGTGTGTCATGGGCCAGCAGTCGCCCGTGCAGTACTTCAAGCGGTATCCGGGGCGCTTCGCCATGCTCCACATCAAGGACTTGTATGAGCTGGGGCAGAGCGGCATGCTGGGCTTCGACGCCATCTTCCAGCACGCCGACAGCGCCGGGCTGCGCGACTATGTGGTGGAAATGGAGGGCACCGACGGCACCATCGACATCATGGAGGGTGTGCGCCGCTGCGCCCAGTACCTGCGCGCCAGCAAGTTCGTGCGCAAGAGCTACGCCCGCTGACACGCGCCGCGTCCACCTTATATATGTAATAAGGTGTGACTATTTGCAGCCATGAAGTAATGAATCATCATCACAACGCACTATGAAAACTTTCTATTCCCTTCTTTTCCTGACCCTTGGCCTCGGTCTGGGATGCCGGGCACAGACACTGCCTACATTCAGCACTGCGGACAGCGAGACGTGGTATATCATCCAGTTCTGCCGCGGCGAGGCTGCGTTGCAGGACATGGGCAACGCGGCCGTGCTGAAGACAGCACAGGCCGACAAGAACAACGAGGCGCAGCTGTGGAAGGTCACAGGAGGGCAGGACAACTGCGAAATCATCGGCAAGAGCGGGCGACACATCTATTATAACGGCGACCGCTTCGCTGCCTCGGCCACACAGACGGGACGGCTGAAACTGGTGGCCACCACCAACAGCACCTACGCTCCGGCATGGGAGATACAAGCGGCGGCAACCTCCGGCAAGTCCATGAACCAGTGGGGCGGCTACGGCCCCGACCGCGAGTTGGGAGCCTGGAGCGCGGGCGATGTCAACAACCCGCTCCTGTTCATCGACCCCGCCACCCTGCCTGACACCGACCCGCAGCCGTCCAAGCTCACCGAGTGGGCTGTCACCGCCAACAGCAGCTACCGGCCGGATAACCTGCTGACGCTGTGGTACACCGTGCCCGTGACCAAGGCCAGCGTCGCAGATCCCTGGATGGAATATGCGCTGCCTATCGGCAACGGACAGCTGGGTGCCATGATCTACGGCGGCATCCGTCAGGACATCGTGCAGTTCAACGAGAAGACACTGTGGACAGGCTCCTCGACCGTCTATAACCGCGACGGCGGCTACCAGAACTTCGGACATCTGTATATCACCGACACCTCGGAGCGCTTCGGCACCACATCCAGCAAGGGTGTCAAGGACTATGTGCGCACCCTGGACCTCAGCACCGCCACCGCCGAGTGGAAGAGCACCGACAAGAGCGTGACCTTCCGCCGTGAGTACATCGCCTCCTATCCCGATCAGGTCATTGCCGTGCACCTCTCGGCTTCGCAGCCGGGACAGCTCAGCCACCATTTCCGCCTGTGGAACGCCCACAACGAGCACGGCACCATCGACGGCACCGAGGTCTCCTTCTCCGGCAAGCTGCAAGTGGTGAGCTACAACGCACGGATGAAAGTGCTGGCCACCGGCGGCACAGTGACCGCCGACGAGGACGGCATCGACGTCAAGGCCGCCGACGAGATCCTGGTGCTGCTGGCGGCCGGCACAGACTATGACCCCGTGGCCGCCGGATTCGTCAGCGGCACAGCGCAGCTGCCACAGCGCATCCGGCAGACTATCGATGCCGCCTCGAAGAAGACATGGGATGCCCTGCTGGCAGACCACGTGCAGGACCACGCGGCACTCTTCGACCGCTGCCGTCTGCAGCTGGCCAAGGCCACCAACACCAAGGCCACCAACAAGCTGGTGGACACCTACGCCACACTCACCAGCAAGACCGCCCTCACCCGTTCCGGAGATGCCCGACAGCTGGAACAGCTATACTTCCACTACGGCCGATATATGCTCATCGCCTCCAGCCGGGGCATAGACCTGCCCAACAACCTGCAAGGCATCTGGAACCACAAGAACAACGCGCCCTGGTGCAGCGATATCCACGCCAATATCAATATCCAGATGAACTACTGGCCCGCCGAGAACACTGGCTTGCCGGAACTGCATGAGAAGTACCTGAACTACCTTTATAATATGGCGCTGGTCCAGCCCGTGTGGCGCAACTATGCCACGGGCAGCGGCTCGGACGGCCGCTTCCTGCACCACACCGACGGCTGGGCCTGCTACACAGAGAACAACATCTATGGCTGCTGCACAGACTGGATGGCCGCCAACTACCCCGAGGCCGGGGCATGGAGCTGCGACCACCTGTGGCAGCACTACCGCTACACGCTCGACCGCGAGTTCCTGCGCACACGGGCACTGCCCGTCATGCTCAGTGCCGTCAAGATGTGGATGCAGCGCCTCAAGAAGGCCGACGACGGTACATGGGAGTGCCCCAACGAGTTTTCGCCCGAGCACGGCCCCACCGAGAACGCCACCGCCCACAGCCAGCAGATTGTCTGGAACCTCTTTGACGAGACACTCAAGGCCATTGACATCCTGGGGACACAAGAGGCTGGGGTGACAGAGACGTTTGTGAAGCAGCTGCGCGCCAAGTTCGAGAAACTGGACAACGGACTGCACACCGAGTTCTATGAAGGCAACTTCGGCAACAGCTTCCGCGGCGTGAAGAAGGGCGAGGAGATCCTGCGCGAGTGGAAGTACACCACCTTTGCCAAAGGCAACGGCACAGAGCAGGGGCACCGCCACCTCAGCCACTTCATGGCTCTCTACCCCTTCGCCAACCTGCCCGCCTCCAACTACTACTACCAGCCCGCCGTGCGCAGTATGATGCTGCGCGGACTGTCCTCCACAGGATGGTCCATGGGCTGGAAGATGAACCTCTGGGCGCGCATACAGCAGCCAGACCAGTGCGTGGAGCTCTTCCGCCTGGCCTTCAAGCACAGCACAGGCTACGGCATCGACGAGAGCCGCGGCGGGGTCTATTATAACCTCTTCGACTCGCACGCTCCCTTCCAGATCGACGGCAACTTCGGCATCACCGCCGGCATAGCCGAGATGCTGCTGCAGAGCCACACAGACACCCTGCAACTGCTGCCGGCACTGCCATACATCTGGCCCGAGGGAAGCGTCCGCGGACTGCGCGCCGTGGGAGGATTCATCGTCGATGAGGAGTGGGCCGACGGCAAACTGACCCGAGCCACCGTCCACAGTCTGCGCGGGCAGCGCGCCCGCCTGGCATACCCCGGCATCGAGGATGCCAGCGTCTGCACCGCCGACGGCGAGCCTGTTTTCCTCGAACAGGTCTATATACCCGGACTGACCTATTTCGACACACAAGAAGGGGTGACCTACGTGGTGACCATGCCAGAAGGTGACAACGCCATCAAAGCCGCCACATCCCATCCCGCCACGGGCACAGGGCCCGTCTATGACCTCGCAGGCCGGCGCGTGGCTGCCAACAAGGAATCGCTCACCCAAGCTCCGAACACGTCTTCTGCCCGCAAGGTCTATGTCCAGAGCGGCCAGAAGTGGGTGACACACTAACGTCTTTTTGTATCTTATACATATATGGTGAATAACATTGGCAAACTGCTTTGGGTGGATGATGAGATAGAACTGTTGACGGCTCACATCCTGTTCCTGCAGAAGAAGGGATATGACGTGGATACAGTGTCCAACGGCTTTGATGCTCTGGATCGCTGCGCAGAACAAACCTACGACCTGATCCTGCTGGACGAGAACATGCCGGGCATCAGCGGCCTGGAAACCCTGCAGCGCATCAAGGAAATCACACCCACCACACCGGTGGTGATGGTGACCAAGAGCGAGGAGGAGAACATCATGGATCAGGCCATCGGCAGCCAGATTGCCGACTATCTCATCAAGCCCGTCAACCCCACACAGATCCTGCTGACGCTGAAGAAGAACATACACCGCCGCGAGATCGTGACGGAACAGACACAGACGGCCTACCAGCAGGATTTCGGTAAGATGTCCATGCTCATCGGAGATGCCACACGCATCGATGACTGGATGGAGGTCTATCGGCGACTGGTGGCATGGGAACTGCAGCTCTCAGAGACAGACAGCGCCATGAAGGAGATGCTCTCCATGCAGAAGAGCGAGGCCAACCATGATTTTGCCCGTTTCATCGGGAAAAACTATCTCCGCTGGGTCGAAGACAAGGAGGCACAGGGCCGCCCGCTGATGAGCACCGACATCTTCAAGCAGCGTGTGTTCCCCCTGCTGGATCAAGGCGAGAAGGTGTTTCTGCTCGTCATCGACAACTTCCGCTTCGACCAGTGGCGCGTCATCATGGGCGAGCTGGCAGACCAGTTCCAGATCGACGAGAGCCTATACTGCAGCATCCTGCCCACGGCCACGCAGTATGCCCGCAACGCCATCTTCTCCGGCCTCATGCCCAACATCATTGCCGAGATGTTCCCCGACCTGTGGGTGGATGAGGACAGCGAGGAGGGCAAGAATCTGAACGAGGCACCGCTCATACAGACACAGTTCAAGCGCTACCGCCGCCAGAACACCTTCACCTACAACAAGGTGAACGACTCCGCGGCGGCAGAGAAGCTGGTGCAGCAACTGCCCTCGCAGCAGAAATATGACCTCAATGTCTGTGTGCTCAACTTCATCGACATGCTCAGCCACGCCCGCACAGAAAGCCGCATGGTGCGCGAGCTGGCCAGCAACGAGGCCGCCTACCGCAGCATCACACTCAGCTGGTTCCGCCACTCGGCCGTCGCCGACCTCTTCCGCGCCCTCGCCGCCACAGACTACCACATCCTGCTGACAACGGATCACGGCAGCATACGCTGTCAGAACCCCGTGCGCGTCAAGGGCGACAAGAACACCAACACCAACCTGCGCTACAAGCTGGGCAAGAACCTGGACTACAACCCCAAGGAGGTGTTCGACATCACCGACCCGCATCGCGCGCAGCTGCCGTCGCCCAACCTGAGCACACGATACATCTTCGCCACGGGTGACAGTTTCTTTGCCTATCCCAACAACTATAACTACTACGTCAGCTATTACCGCGACACCTTCCAGCACGGAGGCATCTCCATGGAAGAGATGCTCATCCCCCTCATCGAGCTCACGCCGCGCAGGAGGTGAAGTTGAAAGTTGAAAGTTGGCTGGCGCGGTGAGAGGAAAAAGATAATTATAAATTGTAAAACGTCAAATCGTAAATTGAAGAGGTGAAACAGATACAGATCAGGAACACCGGCGAATTGCCCGCTGCCGCCCGGCAATTCATCAGTGCCATGGGCGACCGCCACGTCTTTGCCTTCTACGGTGCCATGGGTGCCGGCAAGACCACCTTCATCCGCGCCGTGTGCGAGGCACTGGGTGTGCGGGAGGCAGTGACCTCGCCCACCTTCGCCATTGTCAA
>JAFSZU010000154.1 GCA_017455585.1 Bacteroidaceae bacterium
AATGCTTTATTTAATCAAAAATCAGGAAGAAGGATGGCGGACTGCTATGGAAATGCCAACAAATGCCTGACGGTGTTGCTGATATTCTGCTGTGCTACCTCCTTGCGCATGGCTTCTTCGAGGGTGATGCCTTTGGGATTGACTTCGTCAAGATGGGCAAAACCAGCCTTCAAGAGTTCTTCTCTGTCAATGATTTTTCCTGCTATCAGACAGACGGGAGCATAGCTCGATTGTTGGAGGATTCCCATGGGGAGCTTGCCCATCAATGTCTGTCGGTCTGCAGTGCCTTCGCCTGTGATAATGAGGTCGGCATCCTTGACCATGTTCCTGAAGTTGGTGGTTTCAAGCAACAGATCGATGCCGCTCTCACAGTCGGCATTCATATATTGCAGGAAGGCATAGCCCAAACCACCAGCAGCTCCTGCACCCTGCGACTCAGAGCGGTCATAGCCGAAATGCTTGGCAGAGGCTTCTGCGAACTTCCTTGCGCGTTCATCCAATTGCTGTATCATATCAGGAGTGGCACCCTTCTGGGGGCCAAACACGCGGGCTGCGCCATTCTCACCACATAGCGGATTCTTGACATCGGATGCAATGGTGAAACGTACATGCTTCAACTCCTTGATGTCATCCCATTCACCCTTCGGGGCAAAGGAGTCGATGAGTGCCTGGAGCATTCCGATGCCGGCATCGCTGGTGGCACTGCCGCCAAGCCCCACGATGATATGCTCTGCTCCCTTCCTGATGGCATCGGCCACCAGCTGACCCGTGCCATAGCTGGTGGCGGCCATAGGGTTGCGTTCTTCTTGGGTGAGCCGTGTCAGTCCGCTGGCTTGTGCGATTTCTATCACGGCCAGCTTGCCCTTCAAAAGATACCTTGCAGATATGGGCCGCATCAGTGGATCGTGTACCGTCAACTCTATCAGCTCCCCACCGATGGCGGCATGGAACGCCTCTATGAAACCCTCGCCGCCATCGCTGACGGGCACTTGCACCACCTCGGCTTCAGGGCAAATGCTCTTGATGCCCTCTGCTGCAGACTGATTCGCCTCCTTCGAGGTCAGGCATCCCTTGAATGAATCTATTGCTACTACTACTTTCATTTTCTAAGTTCCCCCCAAATAATATTTGTTGCAAAGTTAGTGTTTTTTCATGGATTCTGTGTATCTTTGTGACCGAATTTGAGAATATTTAAGTGATGTCAGAGCATCGCACGTATATTGCCATTGACTTGAAATCGTTCTACGCATCGGTAGAATGTGTGGACAGGGGGCTTGACCCGCTGACCACGAACTTGGTCGTGGCAGATGTGTCGAGGACAGAGAAGACCATCTGTCTGGCAGTATCTCCGTCGCTGAAGGCATACGGCATCGGTGGACGTGCGCGGCTGTTTGAGGTGATTCAGAAAGCACGCGAATTTAAACTCGACTATATTGCTGCACCGCCACGGATGAGGCGCTATATTGAAGTCAGCACCAGGATATACCGCATTTACCTGAAATACATTGCCCCAGAAGACATACATGTCTATAGCATCGACGAGGTGTTCATGGACGTGACGGACTATCTGGGCACCTATAAGTTGACAGCTCATGAGTTGGCCATGAAGATGATTCGTGACGTGTTGCATCAGACGGGTATCACGGCAACGGCTGGTATCGGCACCAATATGTATCTCTGCAAGGTGGCGATGGATATTGTGGCCAAGAAGATACCGGCAGACAAGGACGGTGTGAGGATTGCAGAATTGGATGAGATGACATACCGCCGGGAGCTGTGGGACTATCGGCCCATCACGAAATTCTGGCGTGTGGGCAGGGGCATCGCGGAGAAGCTGGCCCTGTATGGAATCGACACCATGGGCAAGATTGCCCGATGCTCAATGCTGAACGAGGAATTGCTTTATCGCTTGTTTGGCGTGAATGCAGAACTGTTGATCGACCATGCCTGGGGCTGGGAGCCGTGCACGATAGACATGGTGAAAGCATACAAACCGGAGAGCAGCTCGTTCAGCAGCGGACAGGTCTTGCAGCGTCCCTACGACTGGTCGAAAGCCCGCGTGGTGATACAGGAAATGGCCGACGCGATGGCTCTTGACCTGGTGGCGAAGCGGTTGGTGACAGACCAGTTGGTGCTGACAGTCGGCTATGATGTGGAAAATCTCACGCGCCCAGAAATCCGGGCCAAGTATCATGGTGAGGTGCACACAGACCACTATGGGCGGCAAGTGCCCAAACATGCTCATGGAACGGCCAATCTACGGAGACAGACATCCTCATCACACCTGATAACAGCAACTGTCAAGGCACTCTATGACCGAATCGTGAACAAGGACTTGCTGATTCGTAGGCTCAATCTGACCGTGAATCATGTGGTCGATGAATCATGTGTAAGCAAGAAGACCATGCCTGAACAGCTGGACCTCTTTACCGATTACGATGCGTTGGAGAAGCAGAAGCAGGAGGAAACGGCAGCACTCGAAAAAGAACGCCGGATGCAGGAAGCCCAGTTGGCCATCAAGCGGCGTTTTGGGAAGAATGCCATCCTGAAAGGACTGAATTTCGAGGAGGGGGCTACGGCCAAAGAACGGAACAAACAGATAGGAGGCCACCGTGCGGGCTACGCCCTAAATGAAGAATGAAGAATGAAGAATGAAAAATGAAGAATGAAAAATGAGAAATAACTACGACGATATTATCAACCTGCCGCATCATGTCTCAAAACGTCACCCACAGATGTCAATGCTGAACCGGGCTGCTCAGTTTGCCCCATTTGCTGCATTGACGGGTTATGAGGCAGCCATCAGTGAAGTGACTAATAATATGGATAATCAACAGGAGATATTCCCGGACGCAGAGGAAAGCAGCGGCTGAATAGTGGTTCTCCGAGGCTAAATGTCAGCCCTTCCACTGGCTCTTAGCCAGTTCGAAGGCGATGGCGGTGGTGCGTTTCAGGGGTTCAAAGAGGGTGGACTGCTGCTGTGTCTCTTCGCTCACGAGATGCGTGATGGAGAGGACATTGCAGAAAGCCCCGAGAATGAGCCCGTATTTGACGAGGCTGACAAGGACGCCCCCCAAGTTGTTGATGCTGCCCAGACCGGCCCACTCCAGCACCTTGGTCAGCAATGTGCCAAGCACGCCGAGCAGGATGGGGACGCCCATCCAGATCAATACAAAGGCGATGATGCTGGCCACGCTGGGCGATGTGCCGATATGCGGTGCCAGTTGATAGCCCACCTGCTCATAGAGCAAGTGAGCTACGTAGAGGCCCACAAAGACACCTATCAGTCCCAGCACCTCTTTCAATAGGCCGTTGGACCAGCCTTTCCATGCGCCCACGGCGAGCACTAAGATAAAGAGAATATCGAAACCGTTCACTTTTTTTAATTCAAAAAATACTCAAACTTGGCAAGTTTTATACACCACAGATTACACGGATTGCACGGATTGCATGTCCTTTGGTTATGATATTTTTATCTGATATTTCCCAGATTCTGGAGCAGCACGCTACGCAGGTGCTGAGTGTTTTCGATCGAAACCAGCATTGCGTTTCGCTCAGTAATCTGTGAAATGATGAACAAAATTGATAACAACAAGCATTGAAAGAATCCGTTTAATCCGTTTAATCTGTGGTAAAAATGAACATGCAAAACTCTAAAGTTCACGCTGCGCGAGCTCAAAGTTTTGCTTTCACCTCCACTTCCTGGAAGGTCTCGATGGTGTCGCCTTCGCGGATGTCGCTGAAGTTCACCAGCGAGATGCCGCACTCGAAGTTGGTGCTGACCTCCTTGACATCGTCCTTGAAGCGTTTGAGGGCATCGATGGCACCCGTGTGGATGACGATGCCGTCGCGGATGACGCGGGCCTTGTTGCTGCGGCTGACCTTGCCATCCACCACGTAGGCACCGGCCACCGTGCCGACCTTGGAGATGTGGAAGACCTGTCGCACCTCCAGCTGGGCGGTGACCTCCTCATTGACTTCGGGCGCGAGCATACCCTCCATGGCCTCCTTGACTTCCTCGATGGCATCATAGATGATGCTGTAGGTGCGGATCTCCACGCCCTGCTGCTCGGCAGCCTTGCGGGCCTGAGCCGACGGGCGCACCTGGAAGGCGACGATGATGGCGTCTGAGGCGGCGGCCAGCGAGACGTCGTTCTCGCTGATCTGACCCACTGCCTTGTGGATGACGTTGACGGCAATCTTCTCGGTGGAGAGCTTGATGAGCGAGTCTGAGAGGGCCTCGATGGAGCCATCGACGTCGCCCTTGACGATGACGTTCAGCTCCTGGAAGCCGCCCTGTTCGATGCGGCGGCCAATCTCGTCGAGCGTCAGGTGGTGCTGTGTGCGGATGCCCTGCTCGCGGGCCAGCTGCTCGCGCTTGCTGGCAATTTCGCGGGCTTCCTGGTCGGTGTCCATGACGTGGAACGTGTCACCGGCCTGCGGCGCGCCGTTCAGTCCCAGGACGGTGGCGGCCTGTGCCGGACCTATCTCTTTGATGCGCTGTCCGCGCTCGTTGAACATGGCCTTGATGCGGCCGTAGTTAGTGCCTGCCAGCAGGATGTCGCCCATTCGGAGCGTGCCGTTGGAGCAGAGCACGGTGGCCACATAGCCACGTCCCTTGTCCAGCGAGGACTCGATGACGCTGCCCGTGGCCTTGCGGTTCGGGTTGGCCTTCAGGTCGAGCATCTCGGCCTCCAAGAGCACTTTCTCCATCAGTTCGGGCACACCCATGCCCTTCTTGGCACTGATGTCCTGGCTCTGATATTTGCCGCCCCAGTCCTCGACGAGGAAGTTCATCTGTGCCAGATGCTCCTTGATCTTCTCGGGGTTAGCAGCGGGCTTGTCTATCTTGTTGATGGCGAAAACGATTGGGACGCCGGCCGCCACGGCATGGTTGATGGCCTCCTTGGTCTGCGGCATGATGTCATCGTCGGCAGCGATGATGATGATGGCGACATCGGTGACCTGTGCGCCGCGGGCACGCATGGCGGTGAAGGCCTCGTGACCGGGCGTGTCGAGGAAGGTGATGTGGCGTCCGTCATCCAGCTTGACGTTGTAGGCACCGATGTGCTGTGTGATGCCGCCGGCCTCGCCGGCAATGACGTTGGTCTTTCGGATATAGTCGAGCAGCGATGTCTTGCCGTGGTCAACGTGGCCCATGACGGTGACGATGGGCGCACGGGGCACCAGGTCGGCCTCGTCATCCTCCACCTCCGTCACGGCTTCGCTGACGTCGGCAGACACAAATTCTGTCTGGAACCCGAATTCGTCTGCCACCAGGTCGATGGTTTCCTTGTCCATGCGCTGGTTGATGCTGACCATGACGCCCAGACTCATGCAGGTGCTGATGACCTGCGTGACAGGGATATTCATCATGCTGGCCAGCTCGTTGGCGGTGACGAACTCTGTCAGCTTCAGGATCTTGGCTTCCTGCTCCTGCTGCTCCAGTTCGGCTTCGATGCCGGCACGGATGTTCTCGCGTTTCTCTCGACGGTACTTGGCCCCCTTGCCCAGCGTCTTGTTCTTGCCGGCTGTCAGTCGAGCCAATGTCTCGCGCACCTGCTTGGCCACCTCCTCCTCGCTCTGTTCGGGCAGGATGACGGGCTCCTTGGGCTGGTTCTTGCGCTTGTTCTTCTTGCCTTCCGACTTGTTCTGCTGGTTGTTCTGGGGCTGCTGTCCACCGCCGTTCTTGTTCTTCTTGGGCTGGCTGTTGCCGCTCTGGCTCTGCTTGGCGGCCTCGGCACTGATATCCACGCGCTCGCCTTTTTTCTTGTTGCGGCGGCTGTCGCCGTTATTGCCTCCACCGTTTCCGGCATTGGATGCGTTGCCGCTACCTCCTCTCTTGCGTTTCTTGCCGCGCGGCGGACGTGTGCTCTGGTTGAGCGCATCCAGGTCAATGTGTCCCTTGATATTCAGGGTGAGTGGCGGCTCCACGGGTGCCTTCACGCGGAAAACGCCGTCCACCTCTTCCAACTCTACGGTCGGTTTTTTTTTCTTCTTTGGATGCTGGGCGGTATCCTCCCCGGTCACATCCTCTTTGGACACCGATACTGTGGTGTTGACATCCTGCACTTGGGCAGATGTGGTGTCCGTGGCTGCCGACGATTCCTTGGACTCTGCATCAACGGTGGGTTGTTCCACTGCAGGTTGCTGTTTCTGCACAGCGTCATTGGTGGAGGAGGCGCTGGCCGGCATCTCCTTGGGCGTGGCCGCTTTCTCCACAACTTGTTGCACGGTTTCCTGCGTCGCTGCAGCCGGTGTCTCGCTCTCAGCCGGAGTTGTGGCTTTCGTGGCCTTGGGCGTTTCCACGGCGGGCTTAGCGGGTGTTTCCACCTTGGCCGTCAGCGGGTTCCCGTGCTTATCCAGTTCGATGCGACCGAGGACCTTCGGTTTCTTGACTTCTGTCAGGGGCAGGGCACGTCCGTTGTCTGTGAGCACAATGGTCTCTTTCTTCTCCTTGGGTTTGCGACTACTGACGGGAATGATGGGCATCCGCGGTGTCTGCCCCTTCTTGAACTCGGCCAGTGCAACGGCATATTGTTCATCGGTGATGGTGGCATTGGGGTTGGCTTCCACGTCTGTGAAGCCTTTCTTGTTCAGGAAATCTACCAGCGTCTGCAAGCCGACGCTACATTCTTTGGTGACTTTATTGATTCTTATGGGCATATAATTTTAAGTTGAAAGTTGAAAGTTGAAAGTTGAAAGATCTCAAGGTATCGGGTAATCCTGCTTGAGCAGATGGGTGAAAGTTGAATAATCTCGATGTTTGGTGCAATCCGACTCAAGCGGAGAGTTGAACGTTGAAAGTTGTTTTCGTTTTGTCACCTATAGGCTTCAAGCCGGAGGCAACTTTCAACTTTCCGCTCGACCTTTGGTCGCTTCGACACCTCGAAGAACTTTCAACTTTCAACTGAGGCATCAGCCTCCTCGTCGTCTTCCTGGAACTCTGCCCGCAGGATGTTGAGCACCTCATCGACGGTCTCTTCTTCGAGGTCGGCTTTCTGCACAATCATATCGCGCGGTGCTTCCAACACGGCACGTGCTGTGGTCCAGCCATTCTTCTTCAGCTCCTCGATGACCCACTCGTCAATCTCGTCCTTGAAATCGTCCAAGTGGATGTCATCCTCCAGTTCCTCTTCCTCGCCCTCGGGCAGTTCGCGATAGACATCGATGACGGTGTCTGTCAGCATGGAAGCCAGGCGGATGTTCATGCCGCCCTTGCCGATGGCCAGGCTGACCTGGTCGGGATTCAGATAGACTTCACAGTGCTTGGTCTCGGGGTCCAGGTTGATGCTGTTGACTTCTGCGGGTCCCAGTGCACGGGCAATCAGCAGCTGCGGGTTGGAGGTCCACTGGATGACATCCAGGTTCTCTCCGCGCAACTCGCGCACGATGCCGTGGACACGGCTGCCGCGCACACCCACACAGGCTCCCACGGGGTCGATGCGGTCATCGAAGCTCTCGACGGCGATCTTGGCGCGGTCGCCGGGGATGCGGGCTATCTTGCGCACGGCAATGATGCCCTCGGCAATCTCCGGCACCTCGTTCTCCAGCAGACGCTGCAGGAACACGGGGCTGGTGCGTGAGAGGATGATCTTGGGGTTGCCGGTGCTGTTATCGACGCGTGCCACCACGGCGCGGGCGGGTTCGCCCTTGCGGAAGAAGTCGCCGGGGATCTGCTCGTTCTTGGGCAGCAACAGCTCGTTGCCCTCCTCGTCCAGCAGCAGAATTTCCTTGTGCCATACCTGATACACCTCGGCCGCGATGATCTCGCCCACCTTCTCCTTATATTTATTATATAGGGCATCGTGTTCCAGTTCCAGGATTTTGGAAGCCAGGGTCTGGCGCAGCGTCAGGATGGCGCGTCGGCCGAACTGCGAGAAGTCAACCGGTTCAGACACGTCCTCGCCCACTTCATAGTCGTCGGCAATCTTCTGCGCGTCTGACAGGGCGATTTGCATATTCGGGTCGGTGACGGTGCCGTCTTCCACCACGGTGCGGTTGCGGTAGATCTCGAAGTCGCCCTTGTCGGGGTTCACAATCACGTCATAGTTCTCGTCTGACCCCAGCATCTTGGCGATGACACTGCGGAAGCTCTCTTCGAGCACGCTCACAAGTGTGGCGCGGTCGATGTTCTTTGTCTCCTTGAACTCTGCAAAAGTCTCAATGAGTGCGTTGTTTAATTTCTTTGCCATGTATATGCGCGGCTATGCCGCAGTTTAATGTTTAATGTTTAACGTTGAATGGACACGGCCACTGGCCGTAGTTTAATGCTTAATGTTTAAAAATGAATGTTTAACGTTGAATGTTCAGGGAACCAGGAGGTCATTAAACATTAAACATTAAACCTTAATCGGCGGCAACGCCGTGCCTATTTGAAGTCGATGATATATCTGCCGCTCTTCACTTCGCTGGCTGTCAGGTCTATGTCCACGTCTTGTATGATGGGACGTTTGCGGCCTTCTATCTGCACTTTCTGCCTGACGGTCAGGATGATGTGCTGGGCATCTGCCTCGCGCAGCGTTCCCTTGAGCTTGCGGCCGTCGGTGGCGACGACCTCCACCTGCTTGCCCACGTGGTTCTGCCATTGGCGCAGCACCTTGAAGGGCTGCCCCAGGCCGGCGCTGCCCACTTCCAGTTCATAGTCTTCCTCGTCTCGTGAGAGGTGGCTCTCGATGTAGCGTGAGAGCTGCACACAGTCTTCAATCCACACGCCGTCGGCGTGGTCTATCTCCACGGTGATGCAGTCGTCTGGTGTGATGTTCAGGTCTGTCAGAAAATACTCTTTGCCGTCGAGCCATTGCTCTACCAGCGCTTCCACTTTAGCTTTTTCAATCATAGAAGTTGTTGAGTTAATGAAACAGGTGGGTTTTCCTTCTGTTCTGTGCCTTTTAATGTTGAAGCGAAGAACCGTGCGGCCCCTCGCTTCATCATTTGCGCGGCAAAGGTACAATATATTATTGAGTTGACCAAGAAAAACCAAGGAAAAATGCAAAAGATTCATAAAAAACACGCTCCGCACAAAAAAACTCTCAACTCCCGACCCATAACTCTCAACTTTTCCCTACCTTTGCGCCCGCTAAACCCGAAACACGGGTGCATTCGAGGATGGATGTCCGACGATTGATGACGACGGCACCTCATCTGAAGGATGTAATTCACTCACTTCAATCATCAAAACAAAATGTATTTAGATTCCGCTAAGAAAGCCGAACTCTTTGAGAAGTTCGGGAAGGGCACCGCCGACACGGGTAGTGCCGAGAGCCAGATCGCGCTGTTCACCTTCCGCATCGCTCACCTGACAGAGCACATGAAGCAGAACCGCAAGGACCACAGCACAGAGCGTGCACTCACCGGCCTCGTCGGCAAGCGCCGCGCACTGCTCAACTACCTGAAGGCCCGCGACATCAATCGCTACCGTGCCATCGTCAAGGCCCTGGGTCTGCGCAAGTAAGAAGCGAGGACCCACAAAGACCCACCCCTCACCCTCCCTCAGAGGGAGGGAGTGGTTACCTTTCAAGAAGTGAAATCACCACAAGTGAGGAGTGCTCATGACACTGCACTTCTCACTTTTCTTTTCAAAAACAACTACTTAAAGACATTCCGTCATGAATGATAACGCCTGGTCTCATAGTTTCCGTGCCCTCTTGCCCGACCTCCTCGCCATCCTTTTCTTCCTGGCACTCTCCTTTGCCTACTTTTTCCACCCCGTCACAGAGGGGCTGGTACTGACAGGCCATGACCACAGCGGCGGCGCCGGTGCTGCACATGAGATGCAGGAATACCGGGAACACCACAACGGCGAGCGCACCCGCTGGACAAACACGCTCTTCAGCGGCATGCCCACCTATCAGATGGCGCCCTCATACCCCTCCACCGAGCGGCTGAACCGCGTGGAGCGGTTCTACAAGCTCTACCTCCCGGACTATGTGGTGCTGGTGTTTGTGATGCTGTTGGGCTTCTATATCCTCTTGCGTGCCTTCAACTTCAAGGCGTGGATGGCCGCCCTCGGTGCTGTGATGTGGGCTTTCTCCAGCTATTACTTCATCATCATCGGCGCCGGTCACATCTGGAAGTTCTACACTTTGGCCTACATCCCGCCCACCATCGCCGGCATGGTGCTCTGTTACCGCGGACGTTATCTGTGGGGCGCACTCGTCACGGCCTTCTTCATGGCGTTGCAGGTGGTGTCCAACCATGTGCAGATGAGCTATTACTTCGCCTTCGTCATCGCCCTCATGGCACTGGCGTTTCTGGTTGAAGCCGTAAAGGCCCACCCCCGACTCCTCCCATTAGGGAGGGGAGAGGCTAACGCCCTGAAAGAGAATAACGTTCAGCCGGAAGGACTCTCCTCCCTGACGGGAGGGGTTAGGGGGTGGGTCTGTGCCACTGCCGTCTTCGCCCTCGGCTGCCTCATCGGCGTTGCCATCAACATCTCCAACCTTTATCACACATGGGAATACAGCCGCGAGAGTATGCGCGGCAAGAGCGAGCTGACGCAGAAGACCAAGGATCCTGCCAACCAGACCAGCAGCGGGCTGGAGCGAGACTATATCACCGCCTGGAGCTATGGCATCGGTGAGACGTGGACCCTCCTGGTGCCCAACATCAAGGGCGGTGCCAGCAACAAGGGAGACCATTTCGTCTCACTTGCCGAGAGCAAGACGGCCATGGCAAAGGCCAACCCCACCTACGTCCCCGTGTATAAGAGTCTCGCACAGTACTGGGGCGAGCAGCCCGGAACCAGCGGGCCGGTCTATGTGGGGGCCTTCGTCCTCTTCCTCTTCGTCCTGGGACTTTTCATCGTCAAGGGCCCGATGAAATGGGCACTTTTTGCCGCCACACTCCTCAGCATCACGCTGGCGTGGGGCAAGAACTTCATGCCGTGGACCAACTTCTTCCTCGACTACATACCCATGTATGACAAGTTCCGCACCGTGGCCTCCATCCTCGTCATTGCCGAGTTCACCATCCCCTTGCTGGCCATGCTGGCGCTGAGGAATATCGTGGAGGAGGAGGACTGGTTCGCCCGCCACAAGACGGCCTTCGGAGCGGCCCTGGCCCTCACCGGCGGCTTCGCCCTGCTCTTCTGGCTGATGCCCGACGTGTTCTTCGGCACCTATGTCAGTTCCGGCGAGATGCAGATGTTGCAGGATGCCGTGGCCAAAGGCTACATCCCGCAGGACATGTTCGCGCCCATCCTGGCCAACCTCCACGAGATGCGCCGCGCCGTGATGGAGGCCGATGCCGGTCGCTCGCTGCTGATCATCCTGGTGGGCTGCGCCGTGCTCGCCGCCTATTATTTCAAGAAAATATCCGCCGTGGCCATGACTGTCTGTCTGCTGGTGCTCTGCACTGCCGACCTCTGGGATGTCAACAAGCGATACCTCAGTGACGACATGTTCTCGGCTCCACAGCCCCCAGCACTGGCCTACCAGAAGACACTCACCGACGAGGCCATCCTGCTGGACACGGCCACCTATTACCGCGTGGCCAACCTGGCCGTTTCCACCTTCAACGACAACACCACCTCCTACTGGCACAAGAGCATCGGCGGCTATCATGCGGCCAAGCTCCGCCGCTATCAGGAACTCATCGAGGCCTATCTCCAGAATGAACTCTTCACGGTGCACCAGACCATTGCCGAGACGGGCGGGCGGCTGGACAGCATACGCGGCGACTCGCTCTTCCCCGTGCTGAACATGTTGAACATGAAGTATGCCATCGTGCCATTGAAGGACCAGCAGACCCTGCCCGTGCAGAACCCGTGGGCCATGGGCAACGCCTGGATGGTTGACAATGTGAAGATGGCAGATAACGCCGACGAGGAACTGGCTGCACTCGGCCAGATCGACATCCGCAAGACGGCGGTCATGGATCGCCGGTTCACCGAAGCGCTGCCCGCAGAGCTCACCGCTACCCGGCAATCCTCCACGAACCTCCCAACCCTCAACCCTCAACCCTCAACTTCTAACCCTCAACCCTCAACTTCCAACTCTCAACTTTCAACTTTCAACTCTCAACCCTCAACTTTCAACTCTCAACCCTCAACTTCCATCCGCCTCACCGCCTACGAGGCCAACGCCCTCTCCTACGAGGCTGATACCGAGGGCGGGCTGGCCGTCTTCTCAGACATCTACTATCCCGGTTGGCGCTGCACCATCGACGGCCAGGAGACAGAAGTCCTGCGCGCCAACTACGTCCTACGCGCCGTCGTCCTGCCCAAGGGCCGCCACACCGTCACCTTCACCTTCGACCCGCAGACACTCCATACCACCGAGGCCATTGCCAATATCGGCCTCATCGCTCTTCTCCTGCTCTTTGTCGGACTGATTGGAAGCGAGATTTGGCGTCGCAAGAAAGAATAGTCCCCGAAAATTTGGCCGCGTCAAGAATTTGCACTATCTTCGCGGCCAAATGCGGAGGCCCTGTAGTTCAACGGATAGAATAGAGGTTTCCTAAACCTTAGATAGGGGTTCGATTCCCCTCGGGGCTACTCATGAAACACGTGCGGTCGTAAACGCTTTTACGTGTGGTCGTGATTGACATTGCGTGCGGTCGTGATTGAGTTCACGACCGCACGTGTTTTATCACCTTTTAATTCATGCCATCAAAAAAAGACATATCGTCTGTATTTTTCCTGTATTTTCCTTTCGCGTTTCAAGGAAATGACCTATCTTTGCCACGCAAAAGTAGCACCTTATATATAATATACGCTAACAAGCAGTCGTCATGGAAGTCATGGCAGCACGCAAGCAGGAAATAACCAATAACTATGGAATTTAACACGAATGTCCACGAATGAGCCATATAATTGCCGTAAATGATTCATGAGAAATTCTTCAGGTGTGAAGCGTCCCTTTGGGCCGAGCGCATGGTCAATTCATGGTAATTCATGTGAGAAAGATTTAGAACACCATTTCTGTTTACAGACATTGCCTATAACATGAGTAAGTTCATCAATCCCTTCACCGATGTTGGCTTCAAGCGCATCTTTGGACAGGAACCGTCCAAACC
>JAFSZU010000155.1 GCA_017455585.1 Bacteroidaceae bacterium
ACCGCTCTGCGGTCATATTGAGGATCAACCGCACACGCAGTTTGGATATTTCTGGGGAAAATGCCCTCCCCGGACATGATTTTCCGCAAATAATTGACGAACCTGCGGCCCGTTTCAAAGAAAATGTGTATCTTTCCTCTAAAGAAAACTTAATTTCTTTATAGGACTGGCTTATATTTCGCGATATTTATCTATATTTGCAGCGTAATTGCATTAAAGACATCGAAAAGTATGGAAGCAACTGTTAGGAAAAGACGTACCACTCACCCCATCACCCACTACTGGGGATTGGTGAAGGACATGGACGACAGCCAGAAACTGCAGCTTATAACGATGCTGGCAGAAAGCGTAAAGCCTGCCCCGGCAGAGCCGAAGAAGTCCAGGAAAAAGAAGTTGGACATAGACGACATTTATGGAGGATGGAACGACGATTACTTCATGGATGCAGATGAGTTGGTGAAACTTCTCAAGGAGTCACGCCATTTCAAAGACCGCACTAAATTCTGGGACGAGCTATGAAACGACAAAAGTATCTACTCGACACCTGCATCTGTGCCTACATCTTGCGCGGAAAATACGACTTGAACGAGCGGGTAAAGGCCATAGGAGGTTTGGAAAACTGTTGTATTTCTGAGGTGACTATAGCCGAGTTGAAGTTTGGCAAGATTCTCGGACAATTGAAAGGAGGTCCGAAATATGTAGAGCAACACATGGAACTGCTCATAGAGGCTGTTCAAGTCCTCCATATTGAGCCGTACTTCGATGTCTATGCCGATGAGAGAGCACGACTGGAACTGGCTGGAACGCCGTCGCACGATGATTTCGACCTGCTCATCGGCTGCACCGCCGTCGCTGAGAATATGGTGATGGTGACACAGAACGTGAAGGACTTCAAGAATATCAAAGGCATAAAGATTGAGAACTGGATTCCTGAACAATAGAAGAGCTACTTTCCCCCCATAAGAAGAATTATCCGCCGCCGCGACTTTCCGCAAGGAGTCGCGGCGGTGTCGTTTGTGCTAATCGGGCAAAACAATTGGTTGACGGGCGCAGAACATTTGGTTGAGCGGTGCCAAACAATAACCTTTCCTCTAAGAAATCTTAAATTCTTTAACGAATGGGAATCTATTTCACATTATTTATATATATTTGCAGCCGAAAGACTGCGATAACGGAATTTGAAATGTTAATAGATAGGATATAATGAAAGCCATGATTGAGGTAATGCCCAGACGGGTGTCCGTTAGCATGAGTACAAGCCGCAGGAAAAGGATGCTTCCTGTTTTCAGATTACTGCTGGCGGCAGTGATTCTTCTGCCGCAGTTGACGACCGCGCAGCGCATCCAGCAGCCGCTGGGGCGCGGTGTCGTGGCGGTGAAACGCACAGGCACCAGCCGCACCGGCGACGGCGGCAGTGGTGCCCTGATCTCGTGGCGCAAGCTGGCGCAGGAACCCGAGGGCACCACCTACAACGTCTATCGGCGCGCCAAGGGTGCCGACTCGTGGACGAAGCTGAACGCCAAGCCGCTGGCGAAGACCAACTACACGCCATCGTCTCTCACGGCGAACACGGAATATGCCGTCAGTGCCGTCACAGACGGCGTGGAGGGACCCATCAGTACACCTTATCTATATAATGCGCGCGCGTGGGACAATGTGTGGTTCGACTTCGACTTCGACGATACCGTCATCCGCCGCGACGACTACCGCACCAAGTTCGTCTGGCCCATGGACCTCGACGGCAACGGCGAGGTGGACGCCGTGGTGGTGGATCGTCTGTTTGCCGGAGCCACCGGCGGCGACGATGCTGAGGATGCGCAGGACAACACCGCCACCACCAGTCACAAGCTCCAGGCCTACCGCCTGGACGGCACCCTGCTGTGGACGGTCGATATGGGACCGAACGTGAACATCTGCGGCGGCCAGAACGACATGGTGTTGGCCTACGACATCGACTGTGACGGCCGATGCGAGGTAATCATTCGCAGCAGCGACGGCACCCGCTTCTGGGACAAGGCCGGCGAGACGTGGGGCAAGTATGCCTGCGGCAGCAGCCAGGCCGATACCGACCGCGACGGCATCACCGACTACCGCACACAGACCCGGCGCAACCCGCCCTTCTATATCTCGGTGATTGACGGACAGACGGGCGAGGAGAAGGCCTGGGCCGAGGCCATCTACATTCAGATGACAGACGGCACAGACAGCTACAGCCGCGACAACCGCAGCAGCTACAGGAACTTCGGCTACGGTGCCATGGAGGGACACTATGGCATCGCCTATCTCGACGGCATACACCCCTCGCTCGTCATGGAGTGTGCCGACCGTGAGAGCGGTGGCCTTCACCATGTCTATGTGCTCTCCTGGGATTTCGACTGGAGCGGCGGGACACCGTCCAACTGGCATCACAGCCACACATGGTCGGCCAATGACAAACGGCCATTGTGTTCCGAGTTCCACCAGATACGCATCCTCGACAGCGACGGCGACGGCCGGGACGAGCTGTGGACCGGCGGCTACGGTGTGAACCCTGCACAGAACCGTTACACCTCGACAGGCATCGGCCACGGCGACCGCTTCATCATCAGCGACATAGACCCGGAGCATCCGGGAATCGAAGGCTTTGCCATCCAGCAGAGCGCGCTGCTGGGCCAACTCATCTACGACGCGGCCACGGGCGAGCGCCTCAAGGAGTGGTACCTGCCCAGCGTCTATGACGTGGGGCGCGGAGCCTGCATGGACATCGACCCCAGCCACAAGGGCTATGAGCTCTACAGCTTCACCGACGACTACATCTACGACTGCAAGGGCGACGGCACCGGCGAGACGCGCTCGCAATGGGGCATCAGCACCTGCTTCGAGGGCTGCTGGTGGAACGGCGACCTGCTGCGCGAGGAGCTCTCATCGCCCGGCGGCAAGGGCTGGGGCACCAACCTCATGGTGACCACCGTGCGCGGCAAGGCACGCCTCATCGAGTTCTCGCGCGAGTCCAGCTGGGGCACCATGGCCGCCACCGGCACGCGACCCGCCTTCATGGGCGACATCGTAGGCGACTGGCGCGAGGAGGTCATCCTGGCCAAGCAGAGCGATGACCACAGCACGGGACTCACGGGCTACACCACCAACCTCCCCACCAGCTACAGCATCTACTGTCTGCAGCAAGACCCGCACTACCGCGGCGACTGCACCACCCGCGGCTACTACCAGCACCCCAACACGGGCTTCTACCTGGGTGCCGACATGCCGCTGCCGCCGCTGCCGCCGGTCTTCACGGCCGACCTGCGCTACCGACAAGGCGCATGGAGCCAGGGCGCAACGGGGTTCACCACATACGACCAGACACAAGGCAAGGTCTTTGCCAACGGCCAGAGCGTCATCTTCGACCTCACAGGCGACAATGCTTCCACCATCGACATCACGGGCGACGTGCAGCCCAGTGCCACCTACCTGATGAACCCACGCGGCAAGGACTATACCTTCAGCGGCAACCTGGGCGGCGAGGGCCGTATCCTGAAATCGCAACTCGGCACAGCCACCTTCAACGGCGACCTCTCCACCACAGGCACCACGATTATCGGCGAGGGCACACTGGCCGTGAATGGCAGCATCGCAGGTCCCGTGGAGCTACGTGCCAAGGGAACGCTGAGTGGCCAGGTGACGCTGCAGGACACCATCACCTTCGAGGGTGCCCTGAACTACGAGGGCTGCCGTCTGCTGGCCGGGAACCATCTGATCTGCTCAGAGAAAAGCATGACACTGCCGGGCAATGTCTATCTGGAAATCAATACAAAACGGGTAGATAACGGAGCCGACACGGAGCCGACCTACCTCTCCGGCTACCTCACGGTCGAGGGTGACCTGACGTTCAAGGGCACCAACTACATCACCGTGAACCTGGACAGCGAGGATGCCGCCACCTACGACGTGGCACGATGCACCGGCACCCTGACCTGCGACGTCAGCAAGCTGAAGGCCCGCGGGCTGGAAGGCATCAACTATGACTTCTCCATAGACGACAACCGTCTGGTGCTCATCATACACAGTTCCCGCCAGCCGCAGACCATCGTCTGGACCGGAGCACTGGGCAATGCATGGAACTACAAGGACCAGAACTTCCTCCTTGGTGACCAGCCCACCGCTTTTGTCACCGGCGACAGCATCGTCTTTCCCGAAGATGCCGGACGGTACACCATCACGCTGTCCGACAAGATGGTGACCGGCGGCGTGCGCTTCACCCACGACTATTCCACCTACACCTTCAACGGTGACGGTGGCTTCAGCGGCGAGGGCGACCTGGTGATGGACGGCGCCGGAGCACTGGTGCTCAACACCACCAAGAGCGACTACACCGGCAAGACCGTCCTCAACAACGGCTCTGTGACGGTGAAGAATCTGGAGAACCAAGGCACGGAGAGTTGCTTCGGTGCCGGTTCCGTCATCGAGATCGGCAAGGCCGTGCTCACCGTCAACCACACCAACGCGGCCACAGACCGCAGCGTGGTGCTCACAGACACCGCCGCCATCAACGTGCCCGCCAACAGCACCACTTCCCTGCAGTCGGCCCTCACCGGCAAGGGCTTCCTGGTGAAGCGCGGCCCCGGACAGCTCAACCTCAACTACGGCGGCAGCAACGGCTATGCCGGAACCATCCTTGAGGCCGGAACCCTCTCGCAGGGAGCATGGAACGCCACCCTGGGCAAGAGCGGCTCAAAGATCGACGTGACGGGCAACGCCACCATCCGCGTCTTCAACAACAACAGCACCAGTGCCGTGCCCACACTCAACAACGCCATCACCGTTGAGCAGGGCAAGACGCTCACCATCAGCACCGGACAACGCTGTAAGGTGCAAGGCTCGCTCGCTGGCACAGGCACCGTGAAGATCAGCTTCCCCTACGTGCGCGGCGATTTCTCCACGACCCTCACCAACTTCGAAGGTGTGCTCAACCCCACCAGCGGACAGTTTCGCCTCACCTCCGGCATGAACATGCAGAAAGGCACCTTCACGATGGGTGACGGTGTCTATGCCGTGGGCGTGCAGAGCCAGAGCGGCTCGGAAACCAACTTGACGCACAAGATTGGAGCGTTGACCTCCACCGCCGCCGATGCGCAGCTCGCCAACGGCACATGGAATGTGGGCTATCTGGGCACCAATACCACCTTCGCCGGCATCATCGGTGCCAACGCCACGCTGAACAAGCACGGCGAAGGCACACTCACCCTCACCGGCACCAGCACAGGCAAGGTAGTGATCGTGGAAGGCACCATTGCGGGCACCGGCACCGTGGGCACCCTCACCGTGCAGAAGGGCGGCGCGCTCCTCGTCCGCGGACGAGGTGCCAGTGCGCTCGATGTGCTGAAAGTCAGCGGCAAGGTAACCCTCAGCAGCCCCGTCCTGCGCATGGAGCGCGCCTCCGGCTCCTGGAAAGCCGACACAGACTACCAGCTCTTCACGGGAGCTGTCACGCTCACAGGCACACCCACCTTCGAACCCGCCGTGCCCATGGAAGGCTACAAGTGGGATTACAGCCTGCTCAAATCCAATGGCATCATACGCATCATCGAAGACACAACGGGACTTGACGACATCATAAATAGTAAATCGTCTGACCATAATTCTGTTTACGACCTCAGTGGTCGCCGTGTGCAAAGAACCAAAGGCGGGATATTCATCCAGAACGGTAAAAAGATACGGGTTCAATAAGACATGAGCATGAGACTGCACAAGATAACCTTCGCCACGTTGCTGGCGGTGACATTTGCGCTGGCATCGGCGGCGGCAGAGCGGCAGAGACTCAACTTCAACGGCGGCTGGCGATTGTGCGTCGGCGACGTGCCGGGGGCTGCCGAGGCGGCGTTTGACGACAGCGGGTGGCAGTGCGTGACACTGCCCCGCGCCTTCAACGGCGACGAGGCGTTCCGCAAGGACATCGTGGATTTGACGGATACGGTCGTTTGGTACAGGAAGGAGTTTCGCGTTGAGCGTTCAGCGTTGAGCGAGCGTAAATACTTCATCGAGTTCGAGGGCGTGCGCCAGGGGGCGGACTTCTATCTGAACGGTCGCCACCTGGGATTCAGCGAGAACGGGGTGATGGCCTGCGGGTTCGACTTGACACCGTATATAATGGAGGGCGAGAACGTGTTGGCCGTGCGCTGCGACAACAGCTGGACCTACCGCTCGCGCCGCCACAACAGCCGCTACCAGTGGAACGACCGCAACTTCAATGCCAACTACGGCGGCATACCCAAGAATGTTTACCTGCACATCACAGACAAACTCTACCAGACACTGCCGCTCTACTCCGACCTCGGCACCACCGGCACATACGTCTATGCCACCGACTTTGACATCGCAAAATGTCATGCCACCATCCATGCCGAATCGCAGGTAAAGAATGAAGACACACGGCCTCATACATTCAGGATGGGAATGCTTGTGCGTGATCCGGAAGGAAAGATGAAGGTCTCCACGATGTCACCTGTCGTTACATTGCAACCTGGCGAGACCCGCATTCTGAAGGCCGCCAACACAGCACACGAATTGCATTTCTGGTCGTGGGGCTATGGCTACCTATATACTGTTGAAACATATCTTATTGAGAACGAACGGGAATTCGATAACGTGATCACCCGCACGGGCTTCCGCAAGACACAGTTCAAGGATGGCAAGATATGGTTGAATGACCGCTGCCTGATGGTGCACGGCTATGCGCAGCGCACCAGCAATGAGTGGCCGGGCGTGGGGCTGAGCGTCCCAGCCTGGCTGAGCGACTACAGCAACGGGCTGATGGTGGCATCGGGCGGTAACCTCGTGCGTTGGATGCACGTCACGCCGTGGAAGCAGGACATCGAGTCCTGTGACCGCGTGGGACTCATCCAGGCCATGCCCGCCGGTGATGCCGAGAAGGATGTCACTGGTGCCCGCTGGGAGCAGCGCACGGAGTTAATGCGCGATGCCATCATCTATAACCGCAACAACCCCTCAATCCTTTTCTACGAGTGCGGCAACGAGAGTATCAGCCGCGAGCACATGCTGGAGATGAAGACCATCCGCGACGAGTATGACCCGCATGGCGGACGCGCCATCGGCAGCCGCGAAATGCTGGACATCGACGAGGCAGAGTACGGAGGTGAGATGCTGTATATCAACAAAAGCCACAAGCACCCTATGTGGGCTATGGAATACTGTCGCGACGAGGGCTTACGCAAATACTGGGACGAATGGAGCTACCCCTATCATAAGGAAGGCGACGGCCCGCTATATCGCAATCAGCCCGCACCAGACTATAACCACAACATGGATCAGTTTGCCATTGAGATGGTACGCCGCTGGTACGACTACTGGCGTGAGCGCCCTGGCACAGGCACCCGCGTCTCGTCGGGCGGCGTGAAGATTGTCTTCAGCGATACCAACACCCATCATCGTGGTGAGTCGAACTATCGTACCAGCGGCATCACCGATGCCATGCGCATCCCAAAGGATGCTTTCTTCGTGCATCAGGTGATGTGGTCGGGATGGGTAGAACCGGAAGAGGCAAAGACGTATATCATCGGCCACTGGAATTATAATAATGGTGAAGGAGTAATGGCGAAGGGTGAAGAGCTGAGGAAACCAGTCTATGTAGTGTCAACAGGCGATGAGGTGGAGCTGTTTCTGAATGGACGTTCGCTGGGTAAGGGTAGAGAGAGCTACCGTTATCTGTTTACTTTCGATAATGTGCCCTATGAACCAGGAGTGCTGGAGGCTGTAGCAAATGATGGAAGCCGATACAAGTTAGAGACCGTTGGTGAACCCTATCAACTGAAACTGACGGCTATTGAGAACCCCGAGGGTACAAAGGCTGATGGGGCTGATATGGTGCTCTTTCAAGTGGAGGTGCTCGACAAAATTGGACGGCGATGTCCGCTTGATGACCGTATGATCCACTTCGAGCTCTCGGGTGAGGCTACATGGATTGGAGGTATTGCCACCCGCAATAACCAGTCGTTGCAGCGCCCCGATGACAATCGCCCGGAAGGGCTGCTCGACGCCGCCGCCACAAAGAATGTCTCGGACAACTACGTCGGTGCTATGTCCCTGCCTGTGGAGTGCGGCGTCAATCGTGTGCTCGTCCGCACAACCACTCACGACGGCAAGATCTGCTTGACCGCCCGTGCCGACGGGTTACCGAAGACAGAGTTGAAAGTTAAAAGTTTAAAGGTGAAAGGTGAAGAATACCTGCCGCAGTTGACACTGAAAGGCCAACTGTCTCGCGGCGAAACACCAGTGATACCCTCCTATACAGAATTGGCCCGAGGCGTGAACATCGTTTCCGCAACAGCAGGTTATGATAGCGAGCACGCTGCATGCAGCTACGACGACAACGAGCTATCGGAGTGGAAGAACGACGGGCGACTCTCCACCGCATGGATCACCTACAAGCTTGAGAAAGAAACCGTCATCGATGACATCTGCCTCAAACTCACTGGCTGGCGTCTGCGCAGCTATCCCCTCGAGATTTATGCCGGCGAGACACTCATCTGGAGTGGCGAGACGGAACGCAGCCTCGGATATGTCCACCTGAAGCCCGTCACCCAGGTCAAGACCGATGAGGTCACTATCCGCCTGAAGGGAGCCGGCAAGGACGAGGATGCTTTCGGCGGCATCGTGGAGGTGGCAGAACCCGCCGCCGGCGAGCTGGATCTTTTCAAGGCCAGGAACGGCGGCGAGACCAAGAATGAGCTCCGCATCGTGGAGATAGAGTTTCTGGAGAAAAGCAATCAATGAAACTACCAAAGGACATGAGCAAGATGAAACGAATCCTATCTGCATTCCTGTGTTTATTCTGTGCGGGCTGCATGACAGCCGCGACACCAGAGCGCAAGCAGTTGTTTGATGCAGACTGGCAATTTGCCCTCAACGACACAAGCCGGTGGCGGACAGTGAACCTGCCGCACGACTGGAGCATTGAGGGGGCTTTCGACAAGGACGCGCCAGCGGGCAATGACGGCGCCTACCTGCCGACGGGCGTGGGCTGGTACAGGAAAAAAATAATAATTAAGAATGAAGAATTAATAATTGATAAGAGGCTGCGGCTGTATTTCGAGGGTGTGTATATGAATGCCGAGGTCTATGTGAACGGACAGCGGGCAGGCGGTCACCCCTATGGCTACTCATCGTTCTTCGTCGATATCACACCTTATATAAATTTAGGAGTTAACACGGTGGAGGTGCGGGTCGATAACTCTCAGCAGAAGAACTGCCGGTGGTACAGCGGGTCGGGCATCTATCGACATGTCTGGCTGTTGACGACGGGCCGCAGGTACATCGATGAGTGGAGTGTGAGCGTGACCACGCCCGACATCCACACGGTGAGCCTCAAGGCCGAGGTGGTGATGGAGGACGGGACGCGCAAACCCATCGAGAAGACGCTGCACGTGGAGAATCCGCGTCTCTGGTCACCCGGCGATCCTTATCTCTATGAAACAACCCTTGAAGCAGAAGGCGACCAGATTCCCGTCACGTATGGCATCCGCACAATCTCGTGTGATGCCGCGCAGGGACTGAGGCTCAACGGCAAACCTATCTTGCTCAACGGCGGCTGTGTGCATCATGACAACGGCATCCTGGGGGCGGCGGCCTACGATGCAGCTGAATATCGCAGGGTGAGACAGCTCAAAGAGGCGGGCTTCAATGCTGTGCGCACCTCGCACAACCCGCCCTCGGAGGCTTTCCTGCGGGCTTGTGATGAGCTGGGGCTGCTGGTGATTGACGAGGCATTTGACGGCTGGCGCGAGAAGAAGAACGACCACGACTACTCGACGCTCATCGACCAATGGTGGCAGGAAGATATCCGGGCGATGGTGCTCCGTGACCGCAACCATCCCAGCGTCTTCTGCTGGTCAACAGGCAACGAGGTCATCGAGCGCAAGAAGATAGAGGTGGTGAAGACGGCTCATCGGCTGGCCACGCTTTGCCGCGCGCTCGATGAGCAGCAGCGCCCTGTGACTTCTGCACTCTGTGCCTGGGACAGCGATTGGGACATCTATGACCCGCTTGCAGCCGAGCATGACGTTGTGGGTTACAACTATATGATTCACAAGGCCGAGAGCGATCATGAGCGCGTGCCACAGCGTGTGATGGTGCAGACAGAAAGCTACCCCCGCGATGCCTGGCAGAACTATGACCGGACGATGAGGCGTCCCTACGTGATCGGTGATTTCGTGTGGACGGCCATCGACTATCTGGGCGAATCGGGCATAGGCCGCTGGTATTATGAAGGCGACGTGCCGGGCGAGCACTGGGAGCGTCCGCTCTTCCCGTGGCACGCTGCCTACTGCGGTGACATCGACCTGACAGGGTTGCGCAAACCCATCAGCCATTACCGCTCGATGCTGTGGAACGAGGACGGCGAGCAGCTCTATATGGCTGTGCGCGAGCCTGATGGATACAACGGCAAGGTGAAGACGACGCTCTGGGGCACGTGGCCGACTTTCGAGAGTTGGACATGGCCGGGGCACGAGGGCAAGCCCATCGAGGTGGAGGTCTGTTCGCGTTTCCCCAAGGTGCTCCTCTACCTGAACGACCAGTTGGTTGCTGAGAAGGAGACATCCAACAACATGGCTGTTTTCACGCTGCCCTATCAACCTGGCACGCTTCGTGCAGAAGCGGGAGGCAAGCAGACCGTCTTGCAAACTGCCGGCGAAACCAGGCTCATCCGTCTCACTGCCGACCACACCACACTCCACGCTGACGGGCAGGACCTCGCCTTCATAACCATAGAACTCACCGATGCCAAAGGAATCCTGAATCCCACCGCCGACAACGAGTTAACGGCAACAATTACCGGCCCTGCCACGCTGATAGCATTCGGCAATGCCGACATCAAGGACTGTGACAGCTACACCGACGGCACCCATAAAGCCTGGAAGGGACGGGCACTGCTGGCCGTCAGGAGCACGCCGAAGGCGGGCCGGGTCATGGTGGATATACGGGGAAAAGGCTTGAAGGCATCCACCCTCACGATAAAATCTGTGTCCAGTGTTAAATAAGATATTTATTTCTAATGAAGAAGCTGTTATTTGTATTGCCCATGTTGGCAATGATGGCATGTACCCCTTCACAGAAGGAGCAGACATGTCCGGTATTGACCGTTGAAGGCGGTCAGATTCAAGGCGTTCAGACAGAGAACCCAGGTGTGTTTGTCTTTCGAGGCATTCCATACGCAGCACCGCCAATCGGTGATCTGCGCTGGAAAGAGCCTCAGCCTGTTGTGACATGGGAGGGAGTGCGCCTATGCGACAAGTTTGGCCACCCAGGCTATCAGGCGTCTCATCTTCCAGGTGGCTATGCCTCTGAGTGGGGCTACGGCGACGAGTCCCCCTATAGCGAGGACTGCCTTTACCTGAACGTTTGGACGAAGGCTGCGGGGCAGACGGACAAGAAACTGCCGGTGGCTTTGTGGATACACGGCGGCGGCTACTTTGAGGGCTGGGGCTCGGAGCCCGAGTTTGACGGTCAGGAGTGGGCCTCGAAAGACGTGGTGCTTGTCACTATTAACTATCGTTTGGGCATATTCGGCTTTATGACATACCCGGAACTGTCGGCCGAGAGTCCCCATCATGTCAGCGGCAATTATGGCATTCTGGACCAGATACAGTCGCTGAAATGGATCAAAGCCAATATCTCTCAGTTCGGTGGCGATGCAGACAATGTGACCATCTTCGGGCAGAGTGCGGGTGCCGGCAGCGTGCGCACGCTGTGTGAGAGTCCGCTGGCACGTGGACTGTTTCACAAGGCTGTCATCATGAGCGGTGGCGGCATCAACGTGCCTGCCAAGGAGGGTGAAGCGGCCAAGCCCGCCGTGCCGATGAACAAGTTCTTCAGCTATATGCCCTCTTTGACACAGAGTGAAGCCGAGACGAAACAGGTGATGGACTGGGCCGGCATGACGGACCTCCAGCAACTGCGGGCTGCCTCATCGGAGACGATGTATTCGGTAGGCCGGTTATATAACATGGTGAACAAGAGCGACCTCTTCCTGATGCAACGCCCCATTGTCGATGGCTATGTCACGTTGAAGACTTTTGATGAAGCAACCCGTGCAGGGACGATTGCCGACGTCCCCTATATGATCGGCTACACGCTGAACGATATGGGTAACATGTCGCCAGGCATTGCAGAGTTCTGCAAGGTGCGTCAGGAACAGGGTGGCAAGGCTTGGGCCTATGAGTTTGCCCGTCCGCTGCCCGATGACGGCAGCCACCCCGAAGTGACGGCACGTCTGAAGGGTGCTTTCCACAGCAGTGACTTGTGGTTTGTCTTCAAGAGTATGAAACACTGTTGGCGACCCTGGACACAGGGCGATTGGGACTTGTCCGAGAAGATGCTTACCGCATGGACAAACTTTGCCAAATTCAGCGACCCGAACGGCAAGAATAATGCTCTCGGCTGGGAACCCTGTACGGCCGAGAATCCGCAGTTCATGCTTTTCAAGCTTGATGCCAATGATGCAGAGGCCTCAGAGATGGGTGACCCTATTCTGCCTTGATATGGCTAATAAACCAACGGTATAGTATGCGTTGATTATTATACAATACATTTACCTTTATTAAAACTATTATCTATGAAGAAAAGAAGCAAAACCTTTCTTTTTGCCTTGTGGGCACTGCTGTGCCTGCTGCCCACCGTGGCGTTTGCGCAAACGCTGACGGTGGAGGGCACGGTGAGCGACGAGACAGGCGAACCCCTGTACGGCGCCACTGTGAAGGTGGCGGGCCAGAAGACTGGCACCGTCACGGACATGGATGGCCACTTCCGTCTGCCGGACGTGGCGACCGGTGCCACGCTGGAGTTCTCCTTCATGGGCTATCTCACCCAGACGCAGCGGGTGAGAAAAGGCAGCATGAAGGTCACGCTGCAGCCCGACACGAAGGCGCTGGAAGAGGTCGTGGTCATCGCCTACGGCCAGCAGAAGAAGCTCACCATCACGGGTGCCGTCTCCGCCGTGGGCGGCGAGGAGCTGCTGAAGGCTCCCGTGGCCAACGTGAGCAACGCCCTCCAGGGCAAGTTGCCGGGCATCACCGTGGTACAGCCGTCGGGCATGCCGGGCGGCGATGAGCCTGTTATCCGTGTGCGCGGCACCGGCTCCCTGAACAGTGCCGAGCCGTTGGTGCTGGTGGATGGCGTGGAGCGTTCCTTCAGCCAGCTCGACCCCAATGAGATCGAGGACATCTCAATCCTGAAAGATGCGAGTGCCACGGCCGTTTTCGGTGTCCGCGGTGCCAACGGTGTCATCCTCGTCACCACCAAGCGCGGTGCTCCGGGCAAGGCCTCGGTGAGCGTCTCGGCTAGCGCCGCCGTGCAGCAGATCTCCAAGTTCGTGGATTTCGCTGACTCCTACACCTACGGCAAGATGTGGAACTACACCGCCATCACCGATGCGCTGCCGATGAGCGAGTGGCCAACTTCGGTCACCATTCCCGACTACAGTGACTACGCCGGCACGGGTATCCGCTTCTCGCAGGACGTGATGGAGCACTTCCGCACGGGCGACATGCCTGTCACCTTCCCCAATACGGACTGGATTGACTACATGATGAAGGACGCCGCCTGGCAGGAGCAGGTGAACGTGAACGTAAAGGGAGGCACGGACAGGGTGCGCTACTTCGTCTCCGCCGGCTTCCTGAACCAGAACTCGCTCTTCAAGACCTTCTCTGCGAACGACGATGAAACTTTCAAATACAACCGCTTCAACTACCGTGCCAACCTGGACATCGATGTGAGCAAGTACAGCCAGCTCTCCCTGACGCTGGGCGGACGTGCACAGAACCGCACCACGATGGGCGGCGGCGAAGGATTCCTCTTCCGCTATTTGCAGGGTGCCACCCCCTACGCCGGTATCGGTGTGGACGACCAGGGCCGGCACATCGTCGCCGATGCTAACCTCGTGGGACCCTACGACCGCGATGCCCTCTCCAATTACTATGAGCTGGGCTATCTGAACGAGAGTGTCAACGTGCTGAACCTGGACCTACAGTACAAACTGGACATGAGCTTCCTCACGCCGGGACTGGATTTCAAGGTGAAAGGCTCCTACAACACCGACTACACAGCCCAGAAGAATCGTCAGAACGGATTCGGAACGGGGGTCACCTACGTGGCAACCCTTGTTGACGGACAGGAGGTGCTGCGCAAGGAGAACATCACCTGGCCCATCCCCTACAGCGAGAGCAAATGGGGCAACCGCAACTGGTACGCCGAGGCCAGCTTCAACTATGCCCGCAAGTTCGGTAGGCACAACGTCGGCGCGCTGGCACTGTACAACCAGAGCAAGACCTATTACCCTTGGGATTCTGCCAACAGTCTCTACAAGTCGATTCCTAAAGGCTATGTGGGACTGGTCGGACGCGTCACCTACGATTATGACACGCGTTACCTCCTGGACCTGAATGTCGGTTACAACGGCTCCGAGAACTTTGCCGAGGGACATCGCTACGGCCTCTTCCCATCCTTCTCCGCAGGCTGGATTCCCTCCAACGAGAAGTTTTGGGAACCTCTGGAAAACGTCATCGGATACCTGAAACTGCGCGGTTCATGGGGTAAGGTCGGTAACGACTATACCAATGGTGCCCGCTTCCTCTACCTGCCAGGTGCCTGGCAGTTCTATCAGGGTTCGATGACGGGTAACCCGCAGAACCGCGGAGCCAACTTCGGCACGAGCGGCAACTGGCTGCAGGCCGTGAAGGAAATGACTGCCGGTAACCCGAATGTAACGTGGGAGACCGCTTCCAAGATCAACCTGGGTCTGGACGCCGCCTTCTTCAAGGATCGCCTGATGGTGAACGTCGATTTCTTCTGGGAGGACCGCAAGGACATCCTCGTTTCCAACGCGTCGCTGCTGCCCGCCGTCACCAGTCTGCCTGGAAGCTACGTCAACGAGGGCCGCGTGAAGAACCACGGTTACGAGCTGACACTGAAATGGTCCGACAAGATTGGCGATTTCCGCTACAGCATCAGCCCCAGCATCGCCTTCGCCCGCAACAAGATTATTGAGATGCTCGAGGTTCCACCATTGTATGACTATTTGAGCCAGACGGGACTGCCCGTGGGACAGCGCTTTGGCTACGATCTTTTCGAACTCTATCAGGAGGGAACCGAGGAACGCTACAAGGCAACGTATGGCGTGGATATGCCGGAGCAGCTCGTCAACCTGAAGTACGGCGATGCCGTCTATGTCGATCTGAACGGCGACGGCAAGATTGACCAGAACGACCGCAAACCCCTGGGCTACCCGGACAACCCTGAAATCACATGGTCTGTCAACGCCAGCCTGAACTGGAAGGGACTGGACTTCTCCATGCTCTGGGTGGGCGCAGACAACACCAGCCGACAGCTCAATGGCTACTTCCGCGACCAGTTTGGCTCCACCAACACATCGGCACTCACACAGTGGGTGGCTGACAACTCATGGACTGTGGATAACCCGGATGCCATCCTGCCACGCATCTCATTCACCAACCGAGGGAACAACAACCTGGATTCACGCGCCTGGATCGTGGACTCCAAGTACGTGCGACTGAAGAACGTGGAACTGGGCTACACCATCAACAAGCCCCGTTGGATGCCGCTGTTGAACTACATCCGCTTCTATGCCTCCGGACAGAACCTGCTGACCTTTGCCGACTTCAAGGGCAACGACCCCGAAGCTCCCGGCTCGGGACTGGACTACGGCGTGCGCTATCCCATGACACGTGTGTATAACTTCGGCGTGCAAGTGAACTTCTAATTGGTAATTAGAAACAGACAAAAGAATATTGATATGAAAAAGTACATTAAATATATATTGGCTTTGGCTGTGACCACGGGCACCTTCACCGCGTGTGTGGACGACATCAACGTGGGCAACGCCTTCCTGGAGAAAGCACCCGGCGTGGATGTAAATATTGATACCGTGTTCTCCAAGGCCGAATATACCCGCAATTTCCTCTGGAGTGCCTACGGACAGCTTTACTGCACCTATACCTCCGGAAACATGATGAACGGAGCACCCATTGACGTGCTCTCCGATTCCTATCACTGCTATGTCAGCTGGGGCGGACCCAAGCAGAGCTACTATCCCGGACTGCTGACAGAGAACGCACAGGACGTGGATGACGGCAACCTGCAAGGCAAATTCTCCTATTCCACAAAAGGCAGCCCCAGCGACCCCGACGGTCAAGGGTTGAACAGCGATGCCGGCGGCCGTGTGTCCATCTACGAGACCGTTCGCAAGTGCTGGCAGCTTATTGAGAATATTGACCGTGTTCCCGATATGAGTGATGCCGAGAAGAGCCGTCTGCGCGGAGAGGCATACACCATCATGGCGAGCCGCTACTACGACGCCTTCCGCAATTTCGGCGGCTTATGTCTGGTGGACAGGGCCTACGAAGTGGGAGAGAATTTCACCCAGGGCCGTTCCACAGCCTGGCAGACTGTGGAGTTCATCGACTCGCTTTGCCAGTGTGCCATCAATGAGCCCGGATACATCTGGAATATCCCTGATGCCGACGTAGGCCAGTGGTCGGGTCGCCTGACAAAGGCATCGGCACGTGCCCTGCGTGCAAAGGTCTGGATGTTTGCCGCATCACCCCTGTTCAACAGCGCTGCGCCCTACATCACCTACGACAAGAAACCCACAGGCCTGGAGGACGAGCACCATGTATGGTTCGGAAAGGAAGACCCCACGCTGTGGCAGCGCTGTCTGCAGTACTGCAATGACTTCTTCACCGACAACGAAGCCAACGGCAACTATTATCAACTCATCCAGCCCGCCACACAGGACGAGGGCGGCTACCGCATGGCCTATCGCCGTGCCTACCGCTACCGCAACAACGAGACACGTCATGAGAAGATCTTCGATGCACAGCCCACGCAGTACTTCAGTGACGCCGTCGTGAATGGCGAGCGCCAGAACAACTGGGGGTGGGGGTGGAAAGGTTTCGCCATCGACTGCTATCGTCAGGGCGGTGCCGTTCCCACCAACGAGTTGATGGAGTGCTTTGGCATGCAGGATGGTCGCAACTTCCCCTATGCCGACATTTACGGTCCGGGCAAGAACCCCAACGGCATCGACATGTTTGCCGATCGTGACCCGCGTCTGTATGAGACGATGGTGGTGCCCCGTTCCTCCTTCCCCTCGGGAGTGGTGGGTGACTACAACGGCTACACCTATATAGATACATGGTACCACGGCGCCATGCGCACAGCACCCAACGAGTTCGGTGCCGAGGGTAACGACGATGTAGCCTCCGGTTACAGGAAGTTCAAGTGGATGCTGGACTACTCCAACGACAAGCTGAACGACGAGTACATCGGCATCTCCTACATCCGACTGGCCGAGATGTACCTCATCCGTGCCGAAGCCAAGGCCGAGACGGGTGATTTGGCAGGCGCGCTCGACGACCTCCATGTGGTGCGCAGCCGCGTGGGTCTGGGCCGTATAGAGACCATGAACCCCAGCCTGAACCTGACCACCAACAAGGAGAATCTCATCAACGAAATCCTGCGTGAGCGCAACTGCGAGATTGGTGCCGAGTGTGGCGACCGCCTCTACGACATGGTGCGCCGCAAGCGGCAGGATCTCTTCACCAAGCCGCTGCATGAGATTGTCATCTACCGTCTGGACGCCAACGGCAACCGCATGGGCAAAGATGCCGACGGCAATGACGTTGACACGAATTGGGATCCCAGCACGCCTTGGCCCAAGTTTGAGTACGAGAAACCACAGATTGTCAACGGCGCACGCCGCTGGTGGGATGAAGGCTTCTGGACCAACAAATGGTATTTGGATCCTGTCTCCCGTGATGAAATTCAGAAGGGCTATGGCCTTACACAGAATCCTGGATGGTAACATTATGATTGACAATGTATAATTGACAATTCAAAGTTCAAAGATATGAAAATAAAGAAATTATTTCTATATACCTTGGCGGGACTTTTCGGCGCTCCTGTAATGGTCGGCGCCCAGGTGACGCTCAGCGACAAGGAGTCGCAAAAGGTAGATTTAGGCTATGGTGTGGAGCAGTCGGAGTTCCTCACGACGGCGGCCACGACCACCATCACTGCCGAAGAACTCCGCCGCACCTCCGCCATCAGCCTGGCAGATGCCCTGTATGGCAAGCTCCTGGGCCTGAACGCCTACCAGAACACAGGCTTCAAGGGCGAGGAAGGCCGCGGCGCAACATTTAACATACGTGGCGTGCAGACTACGGGCGAGAAAGACATTCTCATCCTTGTCGATGGCGTGGAGCGACCCATTGACCGCCTCACGGTAGAGGAGGTGGAGAGCGTTACCGTGCTGAAAGACGCGGCCGCCGTGGCACTCTACGGGCATGAGGCCATCAACGGCGTACTCCTGGTGAAGACCAAGCACGGCACCAAGGACGGTAAATTCCACTTCAAGGTGGGACTGTCCCACAAGATTCAGTTTGACCCGCAGACGGCCGATATGGTCGATGCCTACGGCTATGCCAAAGCACTGAACCAGGCACGCCAAAACGACGGCCTCACTCCTGCCTACACCGATGCCGAACTGCAGAAGTTCGCCGATGGCAGCGACCCCCTGGTCTATCCCAATGTTGATTGGAAGAAGGAAGCCTTCAAGAACACGGCTCATGAGTCCAACGCCTACCTCTCCTTCTCCGGTGGAACCGACAGGGTGCAGTATTATACACAGCTCGACTACACCGATGCACGCGGACTCTACAAAAACCCCGACCAGGGCGACTGGAACTCTCAGTTGAAGTATTCCAAGGCCAATATCCGTGCCAACGTGGACTTCGAGGTGAGTAGTACCACCCGCGTGAAAACCAATATCTTGGGAATCCTCATGGAAACCAACGGTGTGCCCAACGTCAGCTCCAACGACGCTTGGTGGCATCTTTATAAAGTGCCCGCACTGGCCTTCCCCGTCCAGACGGCAGGGGGCGTGTGGGGAGGCAGTCAGACCTACGGCAACTTCAACCTTCTGGCCAAGGCCGAGGGTACCGGATTCATGAAGACCCACCAGCGCCAGATATGGGCCAACGCCACGCTGGAACAGGACCTGGACATCATCACCAAGGGGCTGAAGTTCTACGTGGGAGCTTCCTACGACAACTCCTCTAACACCGTCGAGACCCGCTCCAAGGGTTATCAGTATGGTTGGAACTGGTATGACGCTAATGGCACTATGCAGGAAACCGTGATGGGAACCGTCGAGGACAAACTGGTCTTCAACAACTGGGTGGATACGCAGTGGCGCATAGCCACTTTCAATGCCGGACTGAAGTACGCCTGGCAGTTCCAGAACGGCGACAACTTCGCCGCCAACGCCAACTACAACATGAAGAGCGAGATCCGTGACAACCGCAGCAACACCTGGTACCGCACCAACTGGCAGCTGGCATTGCACTATGACCACGCCAACCGCTTCATGGCCGACTTCGTGATGGCAGCCAACGGCTCCAACCGCAGCTATCCGGCCAAATGGGCAGGCTCGCCCACCTTGGGCTTGGGCTACATCTTCATTAACAATCCCGAGAGCAGTCTCTTTAATTACGGCAAGGTCCGCCTCTCCGGTGGCCTCCAGCACACCGACTACGTGCCGCAGGCCGGCCTCTGGCTCGCTGCCTGGAACAACTCCCACGGTCAGTTCTGGTACGGCAACAACTTCCAGAGCTCCTGGGGAGCCTTCCTCACACAGTTCCCCACCGATGACTTCCTGCAGGAAGCTGCCTACAAGGCCAACTTCGGTACCGACCTGCGCATTGCCAACTGCCTGGACTTCACGGCCGACTTCTTCTATCAGCAGCGCCGCAACATCCTGGTGAGTGCATCTGCCCTCAACTCTGCGGTCGTCGGCATTCAGTCGTCGTATGACGATGAAGGACGCGTGGAGAGTTATGGACTGGAACTGGGACTGCGCTTTGCCAAGACCTTCCAGAATGGTCTGAACCTGAATGCCGGTGCCTCCTTCTCCACCGTGAAGAGCAAGATTCAGCGTTGGATTGAGACACCCGCCTATCCCAATCTCTCTGTGATTGGCACACCCGCCGATGCCGAGCGAGGACTCATCGCTCTGGGCTTCTTCCAGAGTCAGGAAGAAATCGACAACAGCCCCGTCCAGCAGTTCGGACAGGTGAAAGTGGGCGACATCAAGTACAAGGATGTCAACGGCGACGGTGTCATCAACGAAAATGACTACGTGGCACAGGACTACGGCAACGCCTTCCCCGCACTCAACTACGCTTTCACGCTGGGAGCAGAGTACAAGGGATTCGGCATCAACGCTACCCTGCAAGGTGCTGCTCATCAGGTGAAGAACCTGCGCTACGTGGATGGCGTATGGGGTGCCCTCTCAGATAACCGCAACCTCTCGCAGGAGTACTACGACCACTGTTATGACGTGGCCGGTGCCAGCGCAGATTTTCCGCGTCTCTCCACGGAGAACGTGGCCAACAACGCCCAGAACTCTACTATCTGGTACCGCAACGTCAGTTGGTTGAAACTGCGCGACTGCGAGCTCTATTACAAGCTGCCGGAATGCGTCTTGAAGCCCCTGAAGATCACATGTGCCAAGGTTTTCGTACAAGGACAGAATCTCCTCTCCTTCGACAATATCGATGCGATGGATGCCGAGAACCTCAACACCGGCTATCCCGTGATGAAGAGCGTGAACCTGGGACTGTCAGTGCAATTCTGAGTGTAAATTGTTAAATATCTAATCGTAAATTGAACAATATGATTACGAATATATATAATAAGGTAGCGGTGGGAGTGCTTGCTTTCCTCTTGCCTCTTTCCTCTTGCCTCCTTTCCTCTTGTGCCGATCTGGACTACACCGAGGAAACGACCCGCGACGAGGAGTGGACCTATGAATACTTTGCCAACGGCATCAAGAACTTGGTCTTTGATGTCTATGCGCAGGTTTATAATAATGAATTTGAGTCCAACAGCCCCTACTTCCTTGCCGGAGCCACCGACGAAGCACAGTATGCACTCGCCACGGGCGACGTCAACAGCTATGTCAACGGTGGATGGAGTCCGGCCAATCCATACGACCGCACATGGACCAAGTCCTATACCGCCATCGCCGATGTCAATATGTATCTGGAAAAGATTGACCAGACAGATATATCCGACTGGCAGTACAACAGCGACTACAAGAACTGGATGGCACAGATGGAGCTCTTCCCCTACGAACTGCGCTTCCTCCGCGCCTACTTCTATTTCGAACTGTTCCGCGCCTATGGTGATGTGCCCCTGGTGACCACCACGCTCACCAATGGCGAGGCCAACAGCATTCCGCGCACGTCCGCAGACAAGATCGTGAAGTTCATCGTCGATGAGTGCGATGCCATCGCACCCTATCTGCCAGAGACCTATGCCACCGAGATCGGTGCCGAGGTGGGACGAGCAACCCGTATCGCCGCCTTTGCCCTCAAGGCCCGCACCCTGCTCTATGCCGCCTCTCCGCTGCATAACCCGACGGGCGACAAGGACAAGTGGGCACGCGCTGCAGAGGCTTGCAAGTATATTCTTGACAATGCCTCTCAGTGGGGACTGAAGCTCAGTGCCTACGGCTCCCTCTGGGGGCACGATGCTTTCTTCAATCCGGAGCTCATCTTTGGCCTCGGACGTGGAGAGAGCAACACTTTCGAGCAGGCCAACTATCCCATTGGCGTGGAGAACGCCTCATCGGGTAACTGCCCCACACAGAGCTTGGTAGATCAGTATGAGTATCAAGACAACGGTGAGACCTTCCTCCAACGCAATCCCGGCGAGATTGACCTCCTTCTGGAAGATCCCTATGAGGGCCTTGACCCGCGCTTTGCGCTCACTGTGGTGAAAAACGGCGACGAGTGGCCCAGCAACGGTGCCCAGAAGAAAGCGATTGAGACCTTTGTCGGTGGCTTCAACGCCGCTCCCAAGTACGGTGCCACACCCACGGGCTACTACCTTCGCAAGTTCGTTGATGGCTCCTGCGTTACCACTGCCGACAACCAGACCACGCGCCGCCACACGTGGATCATCTTCCGCCTGGGAGAGTTCTATCTGGACTATGCCGAGGCCGTCTTCAATGCCACTGGCAGTGCCAACGATGCCACCTACGGCCTCACCGCCAACGAGGCTGTCAACAAGCTGCGCACGCGCGACGATATCCAGATGCCCAAGTTCACCGAGGACGGCGACGCCTGGGTGACACGCTATGAGCGTGAACGCCTCGTGGAACTCGCCTTTGAGAACCATCGTTTCTGGGACGTGCGCCGTTGGAAGAAGGGGGCACAGTACTTTAAGACCATTCAGGTGGCTACCATTAGCAACGACCTGATTCTCTCGCGTTCCGCCGTCACACGCCAGTGGGACGAGAAGTACAACCTTTACCCCATTCCGCAGTCCGAACGCATCAGGAATGCCAACCTCACCCAGAACCCTGGATGGTAAGCGGGAAATGATAATTCAAAATACAACATTGATAATAGATCATTATGAAACATATAATCCAATATTTAGGCGCACTGCTGGCGGTGGTTCTCATGGGCACCACTTTCACGGCCTGTGTGGACGATGACGGCCCAATGACGGCTAACAGCACACTGGGTATCAAAACGTTCTTTCCAACAAAGGTGGTCGCCAACCAGCCGATGACCATCAATGGTTCTGGCCTCAATGCCGCCACAGAAATAGAATTCCCCGGTGGCGCGAAAGTGACAGATTTCGAAATCGTCAGCGACAATATGATCCGTGTCAACGCCCCTGCAGGCATTGCTGCTGAAGGGGGCAAGATTGTCGTGCGCAACGCCGATGACGCAGCAGAGTCCCGACTGCCGCTGACCCTCGGACACCCCCAGGTGACAGGATTCGACAAGCAGCTCGGCGAGAGCGTCACGGGTGGCGACCTCATCACCGTCTATGGCTCCGACCTCGAGTCCGTTAACAGCATAGAACTCCTCGACACCGACTCTGTTCCACAGCTGATAGACCAGAAGGACTTCTATCGCAAGGGAACCAGCACGGTCATCTTCCGCGTGCCTGCGAAAAATATCTATAAAGGCACCTTCGTGGGATATGTCCACACCTACGACGGACAGCAGTTCGCCATGCCCGAACTGGCCTACGAGCCCGCTGCTGACGGCGGTCACTGGGAGACAGTGAAGACGACAATCTGGGAGAACAAGGATCCCGATGGCACCGGCAAGGTCAGCTGGAACGGAACCTACCGCTTCGCGCTCGAAGGCCATGATGGCAACAACGAGTGCATCGCCGAAATCCCGCAGGATGCCTGGGACAAGATGAAGACCGGCACATTCTATCTGAAGTTCAGACCGGAGACTGACTGGTACCAGGTGCGTGTCACCACCGGCTGGTGGGATCCTCAGTGGATGGGCAAGGACAACGACATCTCGCCCAACAACATGGCCGATCGGATTATCGACAACGAGGACGGTACGTACTATATTGAAATCAACTTCGGTGACGACCCGATTGTGGAAGCCCTTGATGAAAGGCATCTGCTCTTCACGGGCGACGGTTACACCCCACTTGAAATCTACTTCTCCGAAGATGTATGGATTGAAGGCGAAGGACACTTGGAAATCGTCAAGACGACATTCTGGAAGAACACAGATCCCGATGGCACTGGCAAGGTCAGCTGGAATGGAATCTACCGCTTCGCCCTCGAAGGTCACGATGGCAACAGCGAGTGCATCGCTGAACTCCCGCAGGATGTCTGGGACAAGATCAAGACCGGCACATTCTATATGAAGTTCAGACCAGAGGCCGACTGGTACCAGGTGCGCATCACCACCGGCTGGTGGGATCCCCAGTGGATGGGCAAGGACAACGACATCTCGCCCAACAACATGGCCGAACGGATTATCGACAACGAAGACGGTACCTTCTACATCGAAATCAACTTCGGAGACGACCCGATTGTGGAAGCCCTCGATGATAGGCATCTGCTCTTCACCGGTGACGGCTACACCCCGCTCGAACTCTATTTTGCAGAAGAAGTCTGGGTCGGTGGCGGCGGTGCTGCCAAGGAAGTGGATTTCTGGACCAATGAAGACCCCAGTGGAACCGGCAAGGTCAGCTGGAACGGAATCTACCGCTTCGCCCTCGAGGGTCACGATGGTAACAACGAGTGCATCGCTGAACTCCCGCAGGATGTCTGGGACAAGATCAAGACTGGCACATTCTATATGAAGTTCAGACCGGAGGCCGACTGGTACCAGGTGCGCATCACCACCGGCTGGTGGGATCCCCAGTGGATGGGCAAGGACAACGACATCTCGCCCAACAACATGGCCGATCGGATTATCGACAACGAAGACGGAACCTTCTACATCGAAATCAACTTCGGAGACGACCCGATTGTGGAAGCCCTTGATGATAGGCACTTGCTCTTTACGGGCGACGGTTACACACCACTGAAACTCTACTTCATGGAGTAGTTCAGGTATGGATTCACCAAGGTGAGGACTCAACCGCAACAAGTTGAGTCCTCACCGTCCTAACACAAGAGACAGTTATGAAAAAGAGTATCGTTACTGCATTGCTGGCCACCGTGATGATGGTGGCGCACCCTGCCACCGCCGCAGACTTCGAGACCGCTACGGCTGCCGTGAAGAATATGGGACTGGGCTGGAACCTCGGCAACACGCTGGAAGCCAACGGCCAGAAGGTGACAGATGTCACCAACCCCGCCTACTGGGGCGGGCAGGACCTCTCGTCGGAGTCCTGCTGGGGCCAGTTCCCCACCAAGTCCGAACTGATGAAGATGATGCAGCGCGCCGGCTTCGGAGCCATCAGGGTTCCTGTCACCTGGTACAACCACATGGATGCCGGCGGCAACGTGGATCCCGCTTGGATGGCACGCGTGCACGAAGTCGTGGACTATGTGATGAACCAGGGCATGTACTGCATCATCAACGTTCACCATGACACAGGTGCAGACGGTGACAACTTCAAGTCATGGATTAAAGCCGACGAAGCCAACTACGCCCAGAACCGCATCCGCTATGAGAAACTCTGGCAGCAGATTGCCGAGGAGTTCCGCGATTACGGCGAACGCCTCCTCTTTGAGGGATATAATGAGATGCTGGACGGCCTCAGCTCTTGGTGCTACGCTTCCTTCTCCGCATCCAGCCAATACGACAAGGCTGTGGCCACATCCGCCTACAACGCCATTAACAGCTATGCCCAGAGCTTCGTCAGCACCGTCCGGGCCACCGGAGGCAACAACGCCCAGCGCAATCTCATCGTCAGCACCTATGCCGCTGCCAACGGCTATGGCAGCTGGAATAGCCATCTGGCAGAACCGCTGACTTCGCTCCGAAAGCCTGAAGGCGAGACCAATCACATCGCTTTTGAGGTGCATGCCTATCCCGCTATTGCGAATAGCAACAACACAGACCGTCCCCTTGCCGACATCAAGCAGGAAGTCGATGGCATGATCAGCCTCCTGAAAAAGCACCTCGTCTCCAAGGGAGCACCTGTGATATTCGGCGAGTGGGGCACCTCCAACGTCGATGCCGCAGAGACCGACTATGTGAAACGTCCCGAACTCATGAAGCAGTTCTGCCAGTACTTCGTCCAGCAGTGCAAGGCCAACGACATCGCCACCTTTTACTGGATGGGCATCACAGACGGCGCCGCACGACTCTTCCCCGCCTTCAGCCAAGCCGACCTCGCGCGCTGGATCCTGCAGGCCTATCATGGCAGCAATTACGCCCCCTTTCTGCCCGAGCGCAGTGACTACGGCTCCAGCTGCATTGCCTGCACCGTGGATTTCACCCAGCAGTGGGCGGAACTCAACCTGGTTCAGGGGAGCTTTACCGTCAGGGACTACGCGCAGATAATCATGGAACTGGAAGAAGCACCCGCAGCAGGACTCCTGAACATCAAGATATACGGGAAATCCAACAGCAGCGTCCAGGTCACCGCCGCCACTTCCACCATACCCTTTACTGCGCAGATGGGAACCATCACCCGCATCACCCTCCAGTGTATGCAGCAGATCGGCACTGTCCGCGTGAAGAACGTCTGGCTCGTGACCAAGGACGGAGAGAAAACGCCCTGCGACCCAAGCGTCTATTGGGGGTGCACGATGAGTGATATTGATGTCACCTATCCCGCTTCTGTCACCGCCTTAAACGCTAAACCTTCAACCCTCAACTATTTCGACCTCTTAGGTCGGCCACAGGCAGGCCAGCTAAAACCAGGCATATATATCAGAAACGGAAAGAAGATAATTATTCGCTAAACTCTAAACCCTCAACTTATGAAAAATAAACTGTTTATGACCATCGTTAGTCTCTCCGTGCTGGCCGCCTCCTGCGGCAAGCAGGCCGTCAGCCAAAATCAGGATGCAGCGATAGAAGCCAAAGTGACCGAGACACTGAACCGCCTGACCCTGGAAGAGAAAGTTGGGCAGATGATGCAACTGGTGACCGACCTCTTTGGCACCAACGACGCCCAGGGCGTATTCCACATCGACCCTGCCAAGGCCGACACGCTGTTCTCCAAGTACAAGATAGGTTCTATCCTGAATGCTCCCAACACCTGCGCCCCCACCGCCGAGCAGTGGCAGGAGATCATGGCCGACATCCAGGAACTGTCGATGAAGCACATCGGCGTGCCATGCCTCTTCGGTCTGGACCAGAACCACGGCTCCACCTACACGCAGGGCGGTACGCTCTTCCCCCAGAACATCAATGTGGCAGCCACCTTCAACCGCGAGATTGCCCGCCAGTGCGCCGAGGCCACGGCCTACGAGACACGAGCCGTGAGTGTGCCCTGGACCTTCAGTCCCACGCTGGACCTGGGCCGCGATGCGCGCTGGCCGCGCTTCTATGAGAACTTCGGCGAGGACTGTTACGTGAATGCCGAGATGGGTCTGGCACAGACCCTCGGCTTCCAGGGCGAAGACCCGAACCATGTGGACCAGCAGCATGTGGCCGTTTCACTGAAGCACTATCTGGGCTACGGCGTGCCATGGACTGGCAAGGACCGTACCCCCGCCTACATCGCTCCGGCCCAGCTGCGCGAGAAATACTTTGCACCGTACCTGGCTTGTGTCAAGGCCGGCGCACACTCGGTGATGGTCAACTCTGCTTCCATCAATGGTCTGCCTGTGCACGCCAACCGCGAGCTGCTCACCGTGTGGCTGAAGGAGCAGACAGGATGGGACGGCGTGCTCATCACCGACTGGGCCGACGTGAACAACCTCTACACCCGTGAGATGGTGGCCAAGGACAAGAAGGATGCCTTGCGCATCGCCATCAATGCCGGCATCGACATGGTCATGGAGCCCTACAGCGCCGACGCCTGCGTGCTGCTGAAGGAACTGGTAGAGGAAGGTGCCATCCCCATGAGCCGCATCAATGATGCCGTGAGCCGCGTGCTGCGCATGAAGTACCGTCTGGACCTTTTCGACCATCCCACGCAGCAACTCGCCGACTATCCCAAGTTCGGCGGCGAGGAGTTTGCGCAGCTCGCCCTTGAAGGAGCCGTGGAGAGCATGGTGCTCCTCAAGAATGAAGGCAACCTGCTGCCTCTTTCTGGACTGAAATCGTCAAATGCCAAAATCCTTTTGACTGGTCCCAACGCCAACCAGATGCGCTGTCTCAATGGTGGATGGAGCTACACTTGGCAGGGCGACCGCACCGACGAGTTCGCCACCGCCTACAACACCATCTACGAGGCCATGTGCAACGAGTTTGGACAGGACAACGTGCGGCTGGCACAAGGCGTGACCTACAATGAGAAGGGCAAATGGTGGGAAGAGAATGAACCCGACATCGCTGCCGCTGTGCGTGCCGCACAGGGCGTGGATGTCATCGTGGCGTGCATCGGCGAGAACTCCTACACCGAGACACCGGGTAACCTCACCGACCTCACCCTCTCCGAGAACCAGCGCAACCTGGTCAAGGCTCTGGCCAAGACTGGCAAGCCCATCGTCCTCGTCCTCAACGAGGGCCGTCCCCGCATCCTCGCAGACATAGAGCCGCTGGCACAGGCGGTGGTGCACATCATGATTCCCGGTAACTACGGCGGCGACGCCCTGGCAGGACTCCTCAGCGGACGCTTCAACTTTTCCGGTCGTCTGCCCTTCACCTATCCCAGCGAGATCAACTCCCTCACCAACTATGACTTCAAGAAGAGCGAGGAGACGGGAACGATGGAAGGTGCCTACGACTACAATGCCCTCATCACCCAGCAGTGGGGCTTCGGCTACGGCCTGAGCTACACGACCTTCGAGTACAGCAATATGCAGGTCGATAAGCAGCATTTCACCAAGGACGACGTGCTCAACATAAGCATCGATGTCACCAACAGCGGCGAGCGTGCCGGCATGGAGAGCGTGCTGCTCTTCAGCAGCGACCTCATCGCCTCCATGGTGCCCGACGGTCGCCGTTTGCGCGAGTTCCAGAAAGTGGAACTGCAACCCGGCGAGACCCAAACCGTCAACTTCGTGCTGCCCGCCAGCTGTCTGGCCTTCGTGGGCTACGACGGCCGCTGGACGCTCGAGGAAGGCGATTTCCTGCTTTCCGCAGGTCGGCAAACCATCACCGTCAATTGTGACAAGACCCACGTCTGGGACACACCGAACCGTTGAGATTCCCCTCGTCTTGACGGCTCATGCGTGAGGCCGTCATTGAATTTTTACAGAATCATTCACTTTAAATAATTATGGAATATGACTACAGGTAATGTACGTCCGGCTGAGATGGAGCGCATCACCACGTCCGCTTTGGCCAAACAATTCATTGATAAACAGATAGATGCACTGCGTGCACAGATTGGTGACAAGAAGGTGCTGCTGGCACTCTCCGGCGGCGTGGATTCGTCGGTTGTGGCAGCACTGCTCATCAAGGCCGTGGGTCGGCAGTTGGTGTCTGTGCATGTGAACCACGGCCTATTGCGCAAGGGCGAAGCCGAGCAGGTGGTGCGTGTCTTCCGTGATGAGCTGAATGCCAACCTGATCTATGTGGATGCCACCGACCGGTTCCTTGACAAGTTGGCTGGAGTGGCAGACCCGGAGCAGAAACGCAAAATCATCGGCGCTGAGTTCATCCGCGTGTTTGAGGAGGAGGCCCGCAAGCTCGAGGGCATCTGTTTCCTGGCTCAGGGAACCATCTATCCTGATATTGTAGAATCCGGTCCCGTCAAGTCACACCATAATGTGGGGGGACTGCCAGAAGACCTGCAGTTTGAACTGGTAGAACCCATCAAACTGTTGTTCAAGGATGAGGTGCGTGTGGTCGGCAAGGAGCTGGGTCTGCCCGATAACATGGTTTATCGTCAGCCGTTTCCGGGACCGGGGCTGGGTGTACGTTGCACAGGTGCCATCACGCGTGACCGTCTGGAGGCCCTGCGTGAGAGCGATGCCATCCTGCGTGAGGAATTTGCCAGGAACGGACTCGAAGGCAAGGTCTGGCAGTACTTCACCATTGTGCCGGACTACAAGTCAACGGGTGTCAAGGACAACAAGCGCAGCTGGGATTGGCCGGTAATCATCCGTGCGGTGAACACCCGCGACGCCATGACCGCCACTATCGAGGAGATTCCCTACGAGCTGCTGCACCACATCACACGCCGCATCATCACCGAGGTGCCGGGTGTGAACCGTGTGCTCTATGACCTCACGCCGAAGCCCACAGGCACAATCGAGTGGGAGTAACTATTTCGCGGAAGTGAGGAATTGCTCGGCGTGCTCGAGGGTGTCCAGTTTGCCCACGTCCAGCATGCGGAGGTCTGGCTTGAAGCAACCCGCGATGGGGTGATTCTGGCAGAAACGCATGTAAAAGTCGAAGACGCCGAACTTGTCTGGCATCAGTGCCAGTTCGCGGGTTAGGCGCGGGTGGATGGTGTGTATGCCCGTGAATGCCAAACGGCGTAGCTGCGAGACATCGCGCTCGGACGGCACACAGCGGACGATGCCTTTGTCATCGTTGGTCCACCCGCAGAGGTGAAGTTGGTCATCAAACAGCAAGTAGCGGCTGGTCTTGCGCTCTCCCACAAGCAGTTGCGCGTCAGCCTCTTCGGCTTTGTCATAGAAGGTCTCCACATCCACGTTACTGAGGATGTCCACGTTGTGAATGAGGATGGGGCTGTCTGTGTCAAAGAGCGGCAGGGCGTGTTTGATGGCCCCGCCCGTGTCTAATAGTGTGGCTGTCTCGTCGCTGATGCGGATGTCAAGCCCGAAGTTGTCGTTCTCCTTCAGGTAATCCACAATCTGCTGGGCGAAGTGGTGCACGTTGACCACGATGCGTTCGAAGCCCGCGGCTTTCATCTTCATCACGATATGCCAGAGGAGCGGCTTGCCCGCAACGGGCACCATGGCCTTGGGCATACGGTCGGTCAGGGGTTTCAGGCGGGTGCCCATGCCTGCCGCTAAAATCAGTACTTGCTTCATATATTATATATAATATAAGGTATAGGTTTGCGGTGGAGTGGGTACAAAGTTAGCCATGTTTCACCAATCCGCCAAGGAAATTAGGAAAAATGAGTCGCAGGTGAGGATTTTTGCTTTTTTTTGTCGTCAAGTCAGAATTTAGCTGTACCTTTGCAAACGATTTGTGCGTCTGTCTCGCAGAAAGCACAGAAAGAGCGAACACAGATTGCACAGATTACACGGATGCAGGATGTGTCTCGCAGAAAGCGCAGACAACGCAGAGGGGTTTTAACTTTCAACTTTCAACTTATAACTTTCAACTTTCAACTTATAACTTTCAACTTATAACTTTCAACTTTCAACTTTCATCTTTCATCTTTCATCTTTCATCTTTCAACTTATAACTCTCTATAATGTATAGAACCAAGACTTGCGGCGAGCTGCGTCTCGCCAATGTGGGCGAGACTGTGACCCTCGCCGGATGGGTGCAGCGCACCCGCAAAATGGGCGGCATGACATTTGTGGATATGCGTGACCGCTATGGTATCACACAGGTGGTATTTGAAGCCCCCCATTGCTCCCCAGCGGCGGGCGAGCTAAGCGGCAATGAAACGTCCCCCACCGGGGGGCTACAGGGGGCCGCCAATGCTTTGGGCCGCGAATATGTCATTCAGGTGACGGGCACCGTCAGCGAACGTTCCAACAAGAACAAGAACCTGCCCACGGGCGACATCGAGATTATCGCCACTGAGCTGAAAGTGCTGAATGCCAGCGTGACACCCCCCTTCACCATCGAGGACCAGAGCGACGGCGGCGACGACCTGCGCATGAAATACCGCTATCTGGATCTACGCCGCACACCCGTGCGCCGCAACCTGGAGCTGCGTCACCGCATGACGATGGAGGTGCGCCGCTACCTCGACAGCCTCGGCTTCTTGGAGATAGAGACGCCCATGCTCATCGGCAGCACACCCGAGGGAGCACGCGACTTCGTGGTACCCTCCCGCATGAATCCCGGACAGTTCTACGCCCTGCCGCAGTCGCCCCAGACGCTGAAGCAACTGCTGATGGTCAGCGGCATGGACCGCTACTTTCAGATTGTGAAGTGCTTCCGTGACGAAGACCTGCGTGCCGACCGCCAGCCCGAGTTCACGCAGATCGACTGCGAGATGAGCTTTGTCACCCAGGAGGACATCCTGCAGACCTTCGAGGGAATGGCCAAGCACCTCTTCCGCGAGCTGCGCGGCATAGAACTGGAAGGTGCCTTCCCCCGCATGACGTGGGCTGATGCCATGAAGTACTACGGCAGCGACAAACCCGACACTCGCTTCGGGATGCGCTTTGTGGAGCTGAAGGATGTGTTTGCACAGGCGCCGGGCTTCTCCGTCTTCGACGAGGCCAAGTACATTGGCGGCATCTGCGCCACAGGGCAGGCCGTCTATACGCGCAAGCAGCTTGACCAGTTGACCGACTTCGTGAAGCGTCCGCAGATTGGTGCCAAGGGACTCGTCTATGCCCGCGTGCAGGAGGACGGCAGTGTGAAGTCCAGCGTGGATAAGTTCTACGGCCCCGAGGTGCTCAATGTCCTGAAAGAGAAGATGAATGCCCAGCCCGGCGACCTCATCCTCATCCTCTGTGGCGACGATGCCATGAAGACCCGCAAGCAGCTCTGCGAACTCCGTCTGGAGATGGGAGCACGCATGGGCCTGCGCGACAAGAACCAGTTCTCGCTGCTCTGGGTCATCGACTTCCCCATGTTTGAGTGGAGCGAGGAGGAAGGCCGCCTCATGGCCACCCACCATCCCTTCACCCATCCCAAGGACGAGGATATTCCTCTCCTCGACACCGACCCCGCCGCCGTGCGCGCCGACGCATACGATATGGTGTGCAACGGTGTGGAAGTGGGCGGTGGCAGCATCCGAATCCACGACCCGGAGCTGCAGGACAAGATGTTCCGCATCCTGGGCTTCACCGAGGAACGTGCACAGGAGCAGTTCGGCTTCCTCATGAACGCCTTCAAGTACGGTGCACCCCCTCACGGAGGCCTCGCCTACGGCCTCGACCGCTGGGTGAGCCTCTTCGCAGGCCTCGACAGCATTCGTGACTGCATCGCCTTCCCCAAGAACAACAGCGGCCGCGACGTCATGCTGGATGCACCTGCCCGTCTGGAGCAGAAGCAGTTGGATGAATTGTATCTCAAGATAGACCTCCCACAAGAATGATGGATATAATCAATAGTGACCACCCCCTCCCTCTCAGGGAGGGTGAGGGGAGGGTCTTCTACACCTGTCAAGGCACCTGCTCCAAGGCCATCGAAGTGACGGCCAAGGACGGTGTCATCGAGAATGTCACGTTCTATGGCGGTTGCAACGGCAATACCAAAGGCATTTCCACCCTCGTCCGTGGCATGAAGGTGGAGGATGTCATTGCCAAGCTGAAAGGCACTCAATGTGGCAATCGTGGTACCTCCTGTCCCGACCAGCTCACCCACGCTTTAGAGCAGTTGAATAATGAGTGATCGGTGTCGGATCTAAAGCGGACAATACATTCATAGCTTATGAATATAGACAACCTAGTTCATACATATTTCAAGGATTGTTCTTCATTGCCAATCATCGAAGTATTCGACAATGAGAATATTTATGATGTCTATGTTGATATTGTTAAGACGCTGAAACACTCACCAGATATAGAATTGAGCGTCCTGCAATTGCTGAGTTATTGCTTCTATGAGATTCTGGACAATGTGCTTACACATTCGGGCAAGCAAACAGGAACCGTCATGATTCTCTACGAGCCTTCACACTCCAGAATCCGAATCTTAGTAGCTGATGATGGCATTGGAATCCAGCGATCCCTGTCAGAGAATGAAACTTATAAAGACATCTCAGAGGCTGAAGCCATACGGATCTGTCTGGAAGACAAAGTAACTGATGGCAAAGGACTGGGCTATGGGCTGTATTCTACATCTTGTCTCATAAAGAATGCAGGTATTGTATTGGAGATTCATTCTGGTAAGCACCTTCTTCATATAGATGAGGAGAAGGAAATTGTGTCTGATATTTCTCACTGGCAAGGGACTATCATATATTTTGAACTCCACACAGATAAGGAAATAGATCCAAATAGTATCTTAGAGCATCGTACAGATGCAGAAGCAGAATTCAATGAAACTTTCATTGATACGTCTGATATAGACGAGTTATGGTAATTCAAGAAACAAAGATATGGTTACATTCCGTTTTAGTGATTATGGTGAACATCTTGGCACACGACAATTGGGCCAGAGGGTGAGCCGTCTGTTATGGCCGCTTATCCAAGGTAATGAGAAAGTTTGCCTTGACTTTGAGGGAGTGGATGTCGTCTCCAATTCCTTTGCTGATGAATGTATCGCAAAGATGCTACTGTTTATGTCTCTTGATGAATTGAAACGACATACCACATTCCATGGACTCAATGACTTTGCTCGCAAGAATATAGCTCTTGCCTTGAAACGAAGATTGCAGGTAGCCGCGGAAAAAGTATGAACTATTCATGATATATTCGTGAACCCATTCGTGGATATTCGTGTGAGAAAGAATAATGATCTATTCTATTTGCTCTTCATAACCATAATTATGCGCCACACATTATTCATTATTCATTGTTCATTATCCATTCTTCTTGCGGCGTTGACGGCAAGCAGCTGCACTGAGTCCTTCGAGGACCGTTGTCGTCGGGAGGCACGGGAGTTCACCGAGAAGCAGTGTCCGCGTCTGGTGGAGAAGAACATCATCCTGGACAGCATGACCTATGTGGACACGCCCCAAGGGTTTATCTACCACTACCGTGTCACGGGCGAACTGGATAATCCCGAACTGCTGACCGCCGACAACCTGGAGCCCATCATCGAGGGAATGCGCCAGAACCTGCGCCAGAACCTCTCGCTGCGGGCCTACAAGGAACGGGGTCTCTCTTTCACCTATCGCTACCTCTCGGACTCCACAGGAGAACCTTTCGTGGATACCACCTTCGGACCCGAAGACTATCAGTAATTGGTTTAGAGGTGAGGGTCGCTACGCGACGGTGAGAGGTGAGGGTTGAATGCTCAGATAGTAGGTGACAATTACGTGCGGTCATAAAAGCCTTCACGTGCGGTCGTGAAACTG
>JAFSZU010000156.1 GCA_017455585.1 Bacteroidaceae bacterium
CTCCTTGGCGCGGTCGTTGCGGTAGTTGAAGAAGATAATGACGTCGCCCTCCTTGATGGTGCCATCCACCTTGGCGTTATTGATGGGTTTGATGAACTCGTCGGTGACGCCGTCGGCATAGCTCAGTTCCATGGCCTCGGCCATGTCCTGTGCCTGATAGCCCTCGCCGCTGATGAGCAGGTCGTAGGCAATCTTCACACGCTCCCAGCGCTTGTCGCGGTCCATGGCGTAGAAACGGCCGATGATGCTGGCGATGTGGGCACCCGTCTCGTCGCACTTCTGCTGCAACTCGCGGATGAAGCCCACGCCGGACTTGGGGTCGGTGTCGCGGCCGTCCATGAAGCAGTGGACGTAGGTCTCGCGAACCTTATATTCCTGTGAGATCTCGCACAGCTTGAACAGGTGCTCCAGCGAGCTGTGCACGCCGCCGTTGCTGGTGAGACCCATGAAGTGCACGGCCTTGCCCTCGCGCACGGCGTACTCGAAGGCACTGATGATCTCCGGGTTCTTCATGATGGAGTTGTCGCGGCAGGCGCGGTTGATCTTCACCAGATCCTGATAGACCACGCGGCCGCCGCCGATATTGAGGTGTCCCACCTCGGAGTTGCCCATCTGCCCGTCGGGCAGTCCCACGTTTTCGCCGCTGGTCTGCAGCTGGCTGTGGGGGTAGGTCTCATTGAGGTAATCCATGTAGGGCGTGGGCGTCTGGAAGATGACATCGCCCTTTCCTTTGTTGCCGATGCCCCATCCGTCGAGGATCATCAGCAGAGCTTTCTTTGACGACATATAGATTTACAATTTATTGATTTATGATTTACCAGTCCTCATCCTCGTTACCCACGATACCGTTCTTGAGGGCTTCCTCCACCTTGTCCATGATGGCGTTGGAGTAGGCGTGGGTCATAACGAGAGCCTTGGAACAGGTGCGTTTCTTGTTGTCTTTCTCCACAAAGGGGTAGTGCTTGGCAATCTCCCACTGCTCGTCATAGAGTCGGCGGTCGGTCTTGTCATCCTTCATGCGTTTGCCGTCGCTATAGACGTTCTGACGGCTCTGACGGTTGTCGCTGTTGTCTGCAAAGACACCCAACCAACCGGCATCCTCGGCCTTTAAGATGTCATAGTTCTGGACGGTATAGGTGACGCGCACCTTGCCTTCCTTAATGTCGATTTTGATGACGGGTGTGATGCTAACCACGTAGCGGTTGACGGTGCCCGTGTGGTCGGCAATGCCGTCGATGGCCGATGAAATGATGATGCATCCGGCATCCTTGTCGTTGAGAGTGATGGCCTGTTTGTCCTTGAAGGTGGCCGTGGCCCAGTAGTTCAGGGCCACATAGAGTTGCTGCTTGGTCTTGCCCGGTGCTTCAATGACCTGCTGATAGCTCAACGATTGGTTCTTGTCCAGCTTCAGCTCTGAGGCCAGGTTCTTGGCAGCATCCAACCATTTGTCGCCATATCGTTCCTTGGCATATTTCTCTAAATCAGCTGCTTTCATCACTTGTGCCTGTGTGCTCACTGCGCCGCAAAACAGCAGGATGGAGGCGAGGATACATAGTCCGATATGTTTCATATTGGGGGTGGGGTGAGTTTAGGGGATTACATTTAGGAGTTTGCGGCGGCAAAGGTACAGATTATTTCTGAAAGCACCACAGGAAACAAGAAAAATTTCGACCTGTGCAGCTAAAAGACGCTAAATGTGTCTTTCTGCCACGTTGGTCGGAAAGCAGTTTTACAATACTCCCTAGTGCGACCGTGATAATAGGCGAACCACAAATGCTATTACTTTCTTAAAAATTCTACAGAGAGCACAACTCCTGTGGAGGTCGCGAGTCCTTATGCTGTGACTCGGAGTTTATATCTTACTCGGCTTATTTGATTAAAAACTCGGACATGGTGTTGCTATAGACGCTGCCGTAGTGGGGGGCGTTATAGACCTTGACGTGGGAGCCGGAGGTATGGGCGGCCAAGGTGTAGTAGAGGTCGCGGAGGGAGATGGCGGGGTTGGTACCGATGGCCTCCTGGAAGCCACGGGTGAAGCCGTTGCTGAGATAGACGCCAACCTGCTCGCTCCACACGTCGGCGTGGCTGGTCTCGTAGGGGTTGGCAGCGGTGATGAAGAGGCAGCCGGGCAGTCCCTCGCAGGCTTCGCCGAGGCCGCCGCTGTAGCAGGCCTCGATGGCGAAGAGCAGTTTGCGGTAGTGCCTCGTAGAGGGGGCGGAGGGCTGCAACGGTGTTGCAGCATAGTCGGACAGGCTTTCAAGGATGCCGCGCATGCGGTCGTAGGTCATCGACTGTGAGCCGCCGAAGTCCATGGAGCCAGGCGAGCCGTGGCTGCTCCAGAAGATGAAGACGTTGTCGTCGGCATCGGGCGTGAGTACCTTCGGCAGACGGTCGGAGGTGCGGCCTTGCAGGATGGCGCCGATGTCAGCAGGGGTGAGGTCGCTGAGGCGGTAGTCGATGGCGGCGCGGTCATAGACGTTGGCACCCGTGTCGCTGATGCGGAGTTCGCCTTGATGCGGGTTGTTGGCGTGGCGGGCCACGTCGTCCTCGCAGATGAGCACGATGTGGTCGTCGTCGTAGCCGTGCTGACGCAGCAGTTGGTACATGGCGAATACATCGCTCTGGAAACGGTAGTTGGCCCAGCCCTTCGAGGCGGCGATGAGCAGCGCCCAGCGGTCATCGAGGGCGGGATAGACGACGGGGGAACCGTCGTCCGCACTGAAGGTCTGCATCTTGGTGGC
>JAFSZU010000157.1 GCA_017455585.1 Bacteroidaceae bacterium
GCAGATTGTTTTCATATTGTTCACGGGCAAAGCCCGTAGTTTAATGTTTAACGTTTAATGTTTAAGGAGCACGGGCAAAGCCCGTAGTTTAATGTTTAACGTTTAATGTTAAGGGTTCTTGTGACTGAGGGTTTTCAAGCCGGAGGTCATTAAACCTTAAACTTTAAACCTTAAACTTCGCGCGGAGCGCGAGTCTTAGCGATACCGCTCCAGGCACTGGTCATAGAGTTTGCGGATGCGCTCGCCCACCTTCTCCCAGGTGATGCCATCGACCTCCTTCTTGCCCTCGACCTGCAAGTACTCGTGCAGGGCGGGGTTGGTGCAGAGAGAGTACATGGCATCGGCCATCGCGTCGATGTCCCAGTAGTCGGTCTTGATGCACTTGTCCAGAATCTCGGCGCAGCCGCTCTGTTTGGATATGATGCTGGGCACGCCGCTCTGCATGGCCTCTAAGGGGCTGATACCGAAGGGCTCGGAGACGGAGGGCATCACATAGACATCGCTGTCACGGAAGATCTCGAAGACCTGCTTTCCCTTCATGAAGCCGGGGAAGTGGCAGCGGTCGGCAATGCCGTAGGCAGCGGCCATATTGATCATGTCATTCATCATGTCGCCAGAGCCGGCGAAGCAGAAGCGAACGTTGTTGGTGCGCTCCAGCACGCGCTTGGCGGCTTCTATGAAGTACTCCGGTCCCTTCTGCATGGTGATGCGACCGAGGAAGGTGACCACCTTCTCCTTGCGATCCTTGTAGGGCAGACGCTTATCCACAATCTCCTGCAACTCAGGAGCCAGCGGATAGACGGCGTTGTGCATGGCGAAGCACTTGGCGGGATCCTGGCCGTAGTGGTTGATGACGGTCTGGCGGGTCAGCTCCGACACGCACATGATGCAGTCGGCATTGTCCATGCCATTGCGCTCGATGCCATAGACCGTGGGGTTCACGTTGCCGCGCGAGCGGTCGAAGTCGGTGGCGTGGACATGGATGACCAGCGGACGTCCGCTGACCTGCTTGGCGTGGATGCCGGCAGGATAGGTGAGCCAGTCGTGAGCGTGGATGATGTCAAACTGCTCTGTGCGCGCCACCACTCCGGCGATGATGCTGTAGTTGTTGATTTCCTCGGTGAGGTTGCCGGGATAGCCCCCGGCAAACTCCATGCAGCCGAGGTCGTTGACGTGCATGTAGTTGAAGTCGGCATAGATATGCTCGCGATAGCGGTAATAGTCGTCGGGCGACATGATATTGCCGATGCGCTGCTGCACGTAGTCATAGTTGACATCGCGCCAGGCAATGGGCACACTGTTCATGCCGATAATCTTGCAGGCACTCTGGTCTTCGTCGCCAAAGGGACGGGGCAGACACAACAGTGTCTCGATGTCGCCCTGCGCTTTCAGACCTTGCGAGATACCGTAATTGGCGGTGGCGAGTCCACCGAACACATGAGGAGGATACTCCCATCCGAACATTAATACTTTCATAGCTGTATTTTACGATTGTACAATTTCACAATTTCACAATTGCAGTGCTGTAAGCCTGAGCCGTGTGCCCGTTGCAATCGTCCAATTGTAAATTGTCAAATTGTCAAATGAGGTTATTCCATAATATATTTATCCAGAAGTTTGACCACACGCATAATCTCGGCCACGTTCATGGCGAAGGACATAGCACCGCGTCCGTGGAAAGGCGGGTTGCCGTCGAAGACCTCGGGGATGGTGCCGATGCAGTGGTAGAAGAGTTCCTCCTCGTAGCCCACGAGCTGCCGCTCGACAAAGCTGACGCGGGAGTATCCGAAGACCTTCAGGCAGGCTTCCATGTAGAACCCTGCGAGCCAGGGCCACGCTGTGCCCTGGTGGTAGGCGTAGTCACGTTGCACCTGCGGACCTACATACATGGGGTTGTAGCCGCCGCTCTTCGGGGAGAGGGTGCGCAGGCCCTTGGGGGTGAGCAGTTCCTTGGTGCACATATCGAGCACGCCCTTCTTCTGCTTGGAATCCAGGGGTGAGAAGTCCAGCGCGCAGGCGAAAATCATGTTGGGGCGCACGCTCCAGTCGATCATCTGGCCATCCACGTAGTCCAGCAGGTAGCCATAGTCGTTGAGGAAGGTATCGACAAAGCTCTTCTTGGTCTTCGCGGCCATCGCCTCCAGGGGTTCTGCCTCGGCGGCATCGTTCATGGTGCGGCAGACCTGTGCACTGAACATGAGGGCGTTGTACCACAGGGCGTTGAACTCCACGATGTAGCCGGAGCGCGGCACGATGGGCCGTCCGTTCTGGCTGCTGTTCATCCATGTGATGGCCTTGTCGCGGCCGTTGCAATAGACAAGTCCGTTCTCGTGGAGGTAGAAGTTACCGTGCTTGCCGCCCTGCAGGAATGCCATGATGTCCCGCAGCAGCTGGCCATATTTCTGGATGCCCTTCTCCATGCCGATGAACTTGCAGTACTGCTGGATGCACCAGATGGCCCAGAGAAGGACGTCGGGGTGCTCCATCTCATAGATGCGCACGCTCAGGGGCTGCCCCTCGATGAACTGGCGGATGCCTTTCTCGGCGGTGGTCATGACCTGCTCGAAGTGCTCCACCTCGTTGTTGGTCAGCGTGAGGCCGGGCAGGGAGATGAACATGTCGCGGGCGCGGCACTTGAACCACGGGTAGCCGGCCAGAATGTAGGTCTCGCCCTCGCGGTAGTTGAGGAACTGGTGTGCGCTGTTGACCAGACAGTGGTAGAAGTTGTCGCGCGGTGTGCGGATCTTCACCTCGAAGTCTGCCAGGTCTTTCAGCTTGGCGGGGTTGCACTCCTTGATACCAGCAGAGAAGACGATGCTCTCGCCCTTCTTGATGTCGAACTCGAAGTAGCCGGGCACGTAGAGGTCCTCGTTGGAGGCGTAGCCACGCTCGGTCTCCTTGGGGTAATCCACACCGCGATACCAGTCGGGCTTGAACACCCACTCGGCCTTCTTGCTCAGTTGCATGAACA
>JAFSZU010000158.1 GCA_017455585.1 Bacteroidaceae bacterium
CGTGCTGCTGAAGAACAACGGCACTCTGCCTTGGAAAGATGTCAAGACGGTGGCTCTGTTTGGTGAAAACAGCTACAACTTCCTTTCCGGCGGCGTAGGTTCCGGCTGTGTTCATCCGCCCTACGTGGTTGACATGCTTGAAGGTCTGAAGAATGCTGGCATCAAGTCGAGCGAGACCCTTACCGACATCTACCGCAAGTACATCGCCTATGCCCGTGTGAAATTCCAGGCCGAGCGCCATCCGGCAAAGTGGTTCCAGACAGAGATGATGGGTCAGCAGAAATATCCGGAAATCAGCATCTCGCCGATTGCCGTTAACAAGGAGGTGAACACCGCCGATGCCGCCATCATCACTATCGGCCGTCAGGCAGGCGAGGGTATCGACCGCGATATCCAGACCGAGTTTAATCTCATCCCTGAGGAACGCGCTCTGATTATCGACGTCTGCAATGCCTTCCACCAGGCCGGCAAGCCCGTTGTCGTCATTATCAACTCAGGTTCTGTCATCGAGACGGCTTCCTGGAGCGGCTATCCCGACGCCATACTCTGCGCCTGGCAACCGGGCATGGAGGGTGGAAACTCCGTGGCCGACCTGCTCACCGGCAAGGTCAATCCTTCCGGCAAGCTCACTATGACCTGGCCGCTGGCTGCTACCGATCATCCTTCAACCAAGGGCTATCCTGGCACCATGGACTTCTATACCTATGAGGTGACAAGAGGCTACACAGGCCAGGTCCAGGGCTACGACTACACCAACCACGAAGAGGACATCTACGTGGGCTATCGCTTCTTCGATACCTTTAATAAAGAGGTGGCCTATCCATTCGGCTATGGCCTCTCGTACACCACCTTCGAGTTCTCAAAGCCCGCCGTTAAAGTGAATGGCGATGTCGTCGCCGTTTCCGTCACCGTCAAGAATACCGGCAGCGTGGCCGGCAAGGAGGTGGCTCAGGTCTATGTGACTGCTCCCAAGGGCCAGATAGAAAAGCCCGCCCAGGAGCTGAAGGCCTTTGCCAAGACGCGCGAGCTGAAGCCTGGTGAGAGCCAGACGCTGACCATGCAGATTCCAGTCCGCATGCTCGCTTCGTTCGACGAGGCCGGCTCGCAATGGCTCACCGAGGGTGGCGACTACCTCTTCAAGATTGGCGCCTCGAGCCGCGACATCCGCTGCACCGCCACCGCTAAGGTCGGCCAATACACGGAGAAAGTAAGCAATGCCCTCGCTCCGAAGGCGAAGCTGAACCTGCTGAAACAATAATGATGAAAAGAATCTTAGCAATAGCATTGTTCTTCACCCAGGCAGCAATGGTCTGTCTGGGTGAAGACTGGATGGAACGGTTGGATGACAACGCCTATCTGTCGCAAGTCAGCATCCCAGGCACCCACGATACGGCGACAGGTGAGGGCTGGACGGGTTTCTTAGGTGAGTTGGCAGGTCCGTCGATGGGTGTGACCCAAGACCTCGGTATTGCCCAGCAGTTAGACTGTGGCGTGAGGGCCTTCGACCTCCGACCCTGCGTCAATGAAGACGAACTGGTCATCAACCACGGCGTTCTTCAGACCAAGGCCAAGTTTCCTGAAACGCTGAAACAGCTCTGCCAGTTCGTGACCGACCATCCTACCGAGTTTGTAGTGGTTGTCATGCGCCATGAGAGTGACGGCGATGACAACAGCAGCCTGTGGAACAACATGATGAACAGCTGTCTGAACAGCGACGACGTTCGTCCCTTCCTGGCCGACTACAAGCGCGACATCACCGTAGGTGAGCTGCGCGGCAAAGTGCTCATACTCTCACGCGACAAGTATGCCAACACCCCTGTCGGCGGCTTTATCTCAGGCTGGGCTCACCAGTCCAACTACGCTACTGGCACCATCAAGGGGGCTGCCGGCGTGACAGGCACGCTCTATGTACAGGACTTCTATGAAGTCATGGAGTACACCTCCTTGAAGCTCAAAGGTATTGAGAAGCTGCTCGATTTCTCCACCCAGAACAATGTCAACAAATCCACCCGCCATCTGGTGGTCTGCATCAACTGTGCTTCGGGCTACACCGCATCGGCATCATCCGATGGCAACAGGGACAACGCTGTCCTGTGCAACAAGAAAATCATCGACTATCTGGCCGACGAGAAGCATGCTGGCCCAACGGGTATCATCTTCATGGACTTTGCCGGTACCGACATTTCGGAATCCTACGAAGTCCGAGGCTTGGAGTTGGTCAATGCCATCATCAACAACAACCAGCGCTATGTCCCTGTGAAAAAAGAAGACGACACGTCCGTCACCCCGCCTGTCACCACTTCCTCCCCATCTCTACCGCGCCATGACCTCTTAGGCCGTAAACAGAGCCAACACCCTCGCCGCCCAACCATCGTCATAGAGGAAGGCAGGAAAGTCATCACTCGGCCCTGACTCCCAATTAAAAAACAACGTAAACAACATAATGCGATACAGACCCGCTCCCCACTCGGCCGAAGGATGCTTGCAAGGCAAGAATCCCTCACACCCCTATCTCCCCACCTCCGTCCCTCTCACCCCACCCCTTAAGGGGCGGGGTCGGGGCGGGGGGGAGAAGGTGCGGGGGCAGAAGC
>JAFSZU010000159.1 GCA_017455585.1 Bacteroidaceae bacterium
ATGAAGCGAGCTTCCAGCTCGGCGGCAGAGTCGGCGGGCAGTTGCATCTGCCGGGCCAGCGTCAGAGCCTCTTGTGGCCGACCTTCATTCAGACACAAGTTGGCCAATAGTCCTAACGCGGCATTCTGCCATCGGAAAAGATGATGCTCCTTCGCGCACGTGCGAACATTATTTAAATAGACACGTGCTTGGGTGTAGTCACCTGTCTGTTGCAAATATCCGGCCATCGCCAACAAAATATCCAGACGCTCAGACAGGATGCTGTCTGTCTGAGCAGATTGGGTCGCGGCGCGCTCGTGGGCGTGCAGGGCCTGTCTGGCCAATGTCAGCGCTTCGTCTTCGCGTGTCCATTGCACCTGTCGGGACAGTAACAAATAAGCACGCGCACAAGTTCCCCACTGCTCATGGGCCTCAGCCTCGCGGATGGCGGCGCGCAACAGGTCCTCGTATGCCTTGGTGCTGTCCGGATAGGCCGCGATGAGTGCTGAGGCCTGTGTCAGCAGGTCGCGGGTGTCGGTTTCCTGTCGGCAACCCGTGACGGCTGTCAACAGAGCAACTAAGCAGAGTATGATGAGTATGCGCAGAGGCTTCATGATGTGTGTGGAGCGTTTATCTGGGCGCAAAGGTACTGCCTTTCGCCGTCACCACCAAGGAAAAGGTGTGGAAAAATGAAGGAGAACAAAAGAATAATAAGGCTTCGATAATCAATACGTTGTTGCATAACCGCTGAAAGAAAGGTGTGGAAAAACGCGCCCATAAAACCCAAAAACAGTGCCTTGTCACCTCAAGTCGCCCGCACGTGGTGAAGCAAAACAAGTTGTTTTACCTGAAAACGTCCGCACACTTTGCCTCTCACGTCCGCACGTTTTGCCTCTCGCGTCCGCACGTTTTGCCTCTCGCGTCCGCACGTTTTGCCTCTCACGTCCGCACGTTCAGCAGCTCACCCCCGCGCGTTTATTGCATCGTGGCTTTTCGCTTTGTTAAAATTACTTGCTTTTTCACGTGATTTGCCATTGGAATGAAAACATTTTTGTAACTTTGCGCCCGCTTTATGTATAAATAATAAGAACTTAACCCATATTAAGCAAAAATGAAAAAGATTACCATTCTTTCTGTGGCCGCTGCCGGAGCACTCATGATGACCGCCTGCGGCAAGATGGGCCAGCTCACGGCCGACAATGTCAAAGTCAACCCCACGCCCCTGGAGGCTGTGGGCAGTGAGGTTCCTGCCACCATCAGTGCCACCTTCCCCGAGAAGTTCATGAAGAAGAAAGTGACCGTGGAGGTGACACCCGTGCTGAAGTATGACGGCGGTGAGCTGACCAGCGAGGGCACGACCTTCCAGGGCGAGAGCGTGCAGGGCAACGGCACCACCGTGCAGTATAAGGTGGGCGGCACCTACACCATGCGTGCCTCGTTCCCCTACAGCGACGCCGTGCAGAAGAGCGACCTCTATCTGCGCTTTGATGCCCGCAAGGGAAACAAGCAGTATGAGATGCCCGACCTGAAGGTGGGCTACGGCGTGGTGGCCACGGGCGGTCTGCTGAGCAAGACCGTGGGGTCTGCCGCTCCTGCCACCGCTGCCGACGGCTTCCAGCGCATCATCAAGCAGAAGCAGGAGGCGCAGATCAAGTATCTGGTGAACCAGGCCAACGTTCGCGCCAGCGAGCTGAACACCACCAGTATCAAGGACTTCGTGAACATCTTGAAGGAGATCAACGATAACCAGGAGAGCCGCCGCCTGACCAACATCGAGGTGAGTGCCTACGCCTCTCCCGAGGGCCGCTATGACTTCAACGAGAAGTTGGCCGAGCAGCGCCAGAACACGTCCAGTGCCTACGTGAGTGAGCAGCTGAAGAAGACAGGTCTGCGTGCCGATGTCGATCGCCGCTTCACCGCCGAGGACTGGGAAGGCTTCCAGCAGCTGGTGAGCGAGAGCAACATCCAGGACAAGGACGTCATCCTGCGCGTGCTCTCCATGTATAAGGACCCGCAGGAGCGCGAGCAGCAGATCCGCAACATGAGCGTGGTCTATGAGGAGCTGACGCAGGGCATCCTGCCCGAGCTGCGCCGCGCACGCCTCATTGCCAACTATGACGTCATCGGCCGCAGCGATTCGCAGATCAAGCAGCAGTTCCAGGCAGACGCCAGCAAACTCAGCAACGACGAGATCCTCTATGGCGCCAACCTGCAGAACGACCCCGCACAGAAGAAGGCATGGTACGAGAAAGCCGCACAGCTCTACCCGAAGGATGCCCGCGCCCTGAACAACCTGGCCAGCCTGGCCTATCAGCAGGGCGACACCCAGACCGCCGCCGCCTATCTCCAGAAAGCCAAGGCACTGGACAGCAAGAGCGCCGAGGTGGCCACGAACCAGGCGCTGCTGGCACTGGCCGAGGGCAAGGTGGAGGAGGCCGAGGCAGCCCTGTCCCGCGGTGCCGGTGCCGACTCCTATAACGAGATTCTGGGCAACATCAATCTGGCCAAGGGCAACTACGCCGCCGCCGCCGCCAACTTCGCCGGTGTCCGTAGCAACAGTGCCGCTCTGGCACAGATCCTGAACAAGGACTACGCCGCCGCCGCCATGACACTGGCCGGCATCGACAGCCCTGACGCCACCACCAGCTACCTGAAGGCTGTGCTGGGAGCCCGCCAGAATGATGCCGCCACCGTCATCAGCAACCTGCAGAGTGCCATCCAGCAAGACCGCAGTCTGGCCGAGCGCGCTGCCAAGGACCTGGAGTTCGCCGCCTTTGCCGAACAGATTGCAGAGCTGGTGAAGTAAAAAAATGACCCACCACCCCCAGCCCCTCCCTGTTAGGGAGGGGAGTATATACTACCAACAATTGAAAACCACCGATAATCAACAGTCAATAGTAACTACTCCCCTCCCTCACAGGGAGGGGCTGGGGGTGGGTCTGTTCCCTTACAGGATGGTTCTGGGGGTGGGTCTTCTTTGCCTCTTACTGCTTGCCTGCTCCGACCCCAACACCGTCCGCATCCGCGGTTCCTTTGACAACCTGCGGCAGACAGACCTCTATATCTATAGCCCGGATGGAGGCATGAATCATGTCGATACCATCCACGTGATTGACGGTCAGTTTGATTGGCAGACCGCACTCACAGAAGAAGCCACGTTCAACCTCATCTTCCCCAATATGAGCGAACAGGTGATCCTGGCAAGTCCCGGGGATCGTCTGCGTCTGCGCGGCGACGGAGGGCAGTTGCGCGCCCTGACCATCAAGGGTTCCGATGACAATGAGGAGTTGACACGTTTCCGCCTGGCACATCTGACCGACAAGACCGACTCGCTGGCCAGTGCCTTGCGCACATATATCAGTGAGCATCAAGGGAGCCGCGTCAGCATCGTGCTGCAACGACAGCTCACCCGTTTGCAGGGGCACGCCTCGCGGTTGCGTGTAGGCAACAAACTGCCGGCTATCGTGCTGCCACCGGATAGCATAGAGACCGAGGCGTTCACAGAGATGAACATCGACCTGCGGACAGGCAAGAAGGTGCGGGGCAAGACCACCGACCGCAACACCACCGACACGCTATTCATCCGCTCCAAGCAGAAAGACGCCCGCCCCGTCCTGCTCATCTTCTGGGCCACGTGGCGGCGCAGCACGATGGACGACTTCCCCGCCATCCGCAAGGCGTTGCGCACTCACAAGAAGCTGCAACCCGTCTCCATCAGTCTGGACCACCAGCGGAGCGGCTATCTATACAGCATCAAGGCAGACACAATCGACTTTGACCGTCGATGCTACTTCCGCGTCTGGGACACGCCCGTGGTGCAGCAACTGGCCATCACAGAAATACCTTATTATATATTAGCAGACTCTGCCCGCACCGTCCTGGCCGTGGGCACAGACTGGAAACGTGACATCGCACCGACCGTAGATAAACTTGAAATAAGTAAATAATTTTTTTATTATCACCACAGATTACACGGATTAAACAGATTACATGTCCTATGATTATGAATATATACCTGATATTCCACAGATTTCAGAGCAGCACGCCACGCAGGTGCTGAGTGTTCTCGATTCGAAACCAACAGAGAGTTTTGCTGATGAATCTGTGAAATAATAAACAAAATTGATGGCAACAAGCGGAAAGGAATCCGTGTAATCTGTGAAATCTGTGGTTCTTAATCAATAAAACTATGGAATATAACTTCAGAGAAATAGAGAAGAAGTGGCGCCAGCGTTGGGTGGCGCAGCAAACCTACAAGGTGACGGAGGATGCACAGCGTCCCAAGTTCTATGTGTTGAACATGTTCCCCTACCCGTCGGGTGCGGGATTGCACGTGGGACACCCGCTGGGCTATATCGCCTCCGACATCTACGCCCGCTACAAGCGTCTGCGCGGGTATAACGTTCTGAACCCCATGGGCTATGATGCCTACGGTCTGCCCGCAGAGCAGTATGCCATCCAGACGGGACAGCACCCCGCCATCACCACCGAGGAGAACATCAACCGCTACCGCGAGCAGCTGGACAAGATTGGCTTCTCTTTCGACTGGAGCCGCGAGGTGCGCACCTGCGAGCCGGGTTACTACCACTGGACGCAGTGGGCCTTCCAGAAGATGTTCGGCTCGTTCTACTGCAACAAATGCCAAAGCGCACAGCCCATTGAGAAGCTGGTGGAGCACTTCGAGAAGGAGGGAACTGCCAATCTTGACGTGGCACAAAGCGAGGAACTCAGCTTCACTGCCGACGAGTGGCGTGCCAAGAGCGACGTGGAGCAGCAGCAAGTGCTGATGAACTACCGCATCGCCTATCTGGGCGAGACGATGGTCAACTGGTGCCCCGAGCTGGGCACGGTGCTGGCCAACGACGAGGTCATCGACGGCGTCTCGGCCCGCGGCGGCTTCCCCGTGGTGCAGAAACGCATGAAGCAGTGGTGTCTGCGCGTCTCGGCCTACGCACAGCGGCTGCTCGACGGCTTGGAGACCATCGACTGGACAGAATCGCTGAAGGAGACACAGCGAAACTGGATCGGCCGCAGCGAAGGTGCCGAGATGGTATTCCAAGTGAAAAGTGAAGGAGTGGAAAGTGATAAATCCTTTACCATCTTCACCACCCGCGCAGATACCATTTTCGGTGTCACCTTCATGGTGCTGGCTCCCGAGAGCGAACTGGTGCAGCAACTCACGACCGCCGAGCAACAGACCGCTGTCAGCGAATACCTCGCCTACGTGAAGAAACGCACCGAGCGTGACCGCATCAGCGACCGCAAAGTCACTGGCGTGTTCTCTGGCAGTTACGCCATTAACCCCTTCACGGGCGAGGAAATTCCCATCTGGATCTCGGAATATGTGTTGGCCGGTTACGGCACGGGAGCCATCATGGCCGTGCCCGCCCATGACAGCCGTGACTATGCTTTTGCCAAGCACTTCAACCTGCCTATTGTGCCGCTTATTGAAGGGGCTGATGTCAGTGAGGAGAGTTTCGATGCCAAGGAAGGTATCGTGATGAATAGCCCAGCTGCGGGCAAGAGTGCCCTCGACGGTTTCTCGCTCAACGGCAAGACGGTGAAGGAGGCAATAGCCGCCACAAAGGCTTTTGTGGCCTCGCATCATCTGGGCCGCGTGAAGGTGAACTATCGTCTGCGCGATGCCATCTTCTCCCGCCAGCGCTACTGGGGCGAGCCGTTCCCTGTCTATTACAAGGATGGTATGCCGCAGATGATTCCCGAGGAGTGTCTGCCGCTGCAACTGCCCGAGGTGGATAAGTTCCTGCCCACCGAGACGGGCGAGCCGCCCCTCGGCAACGCCAGGAAGTGGGCCTGGGACACGAGTAAGTGTCAGGTGGTCGATTGTTCTGCCATCGACAACGAGACCGTCTTCCCCCTGGAACTGAACACCATGCCGGGTTTCGCCGGCAGCTCAGCCTACTATCTCCGCTACATGGACCCGAACAACGACCAGGCTCTCCTCAGCACCGAGGCCGACCAGTACTGGCAGAACGTGGATCTCTATGTGGGCGGTTCCGAGCACGCCACGGGTCACCTCATCTACAGCCGCTTCTGGAACAAGTTCCTCTTCGACCTCGGCGTGAGCTGCAAGGAAGAACCCTTCCAGAAACTCGTCAACCAAGGCATGATTCAGGGACGCTCCAACTTTGTGTATCGCATCAAGGACACCAATACCTTCGTCAGCTATGGGTTGAAAGACCAGTATGATGTGACGCCGCTGCACGTGGATGTGAACATCGTCAGTGCCGACGTGCTGGACATCGAGGCCTTCAAGGCTTGGAGACCCGAATACGCCACCGCCGAGTTCATCCTCGAAGACGGGAAGTACGTCTGCGGCTGGGCCGTGGAGAAGATGTCCAAGTCCATGTTCAACGTGGTCAACCCCGATATGATTGTGGAGAAGTTCGGTGCCGACACCCTGCGTCTCTATGAGATGTTTCTGGGGCCCATCGAACAGGCCAAGCCCTGGGACACCAACGGCATCGACGGCAGCCACCGCTTCCTCAAGAAGTTCTGGAACCTGTACTGGGATAGTCAACAAGTTGACAAGTTGACAAGTCAACAAGTTGACGAGTTGACAAGTAAACAAGTTGATACTCAAAACAAACAACTCGTCAACTTGTCAACTTGTCAACTTGTCAACTTAAACGTCGACGAGCCTACAAAAGATGAACTGAAGTCGCTCCACAAACTCATCAAGAAGGTAACGGAGGATATCGAGAACTTCTCCTATAACACGTCCATCCCCGCCTTCATGATTGCCACCAACGAGCTGACAGCTCTCAAGTGCCACAAACGTGCCATCCTGGAGCCAATGGTGGTGCTCATCGCCCCCTTCGCCCCGCATATCGCCGAGGAACTGTGGGAGGCACTGGGTCACACCACCAGCGTCTGCGATGCCCAGTGGCCGGTGTTCGAGGAGAAATACCTTGTGGAGGACACCGTGAAGATGATGGTGGCCTTCAACGGCAAGACACGCTTCGGCATCGACTTCCCCGCCGATGCAGACAACGCCACTATCGAGGCAGCAGCACGGGGACATGAACTCACACCCAAGTACCTCGAGGGCAAACAGATTATGAAGGTCATCATCGTGCCAAAGCGCATGATCAATATTGTTTGTAAGTAATGCCGCACATCAACCCCATACATATTTGGGATGAGATAAAGGACTACTTGCTCATCTCCCTCGGATGCCTGATGTACTGTATGGGCTTCTGCCTTTTCCTGCTGCCCTATCAGTTCATCCCCGGAGGATGCACGGGCATTTCTGCCCTCATCTACTACGGCACCGGCATCCCCACGCAGTACAGCTATTTCGTCATCAATGCCATGCTGCTGCTCATTGGCTTGAAGGTTTTGGGCTTCAAGTATTTCGCCAAGACCATCTATGCCGTCGTGCTCATCACCGTCCTGCTGGAAATCATTCAGGGAATCCTCATGCAGCCCGATGGCACCATGCCGCGTCTGGCCAACGATGAGGAGTTCATGGCTGCCGTCCTCGGAGGCACTATCGAAGGCACAGGGCTTGCCCTCGTCTTCATCAATAACGGCTCCACAGGAGGCACCGACATCATTGCCAGCATTGTCAACAAATACAAGAACTTCTCCATGGGGCGCATCCTGATGTGGCTGGACTTCCTCATCGTCACCAGCGGTTTCATGGTTCTTCAGGACTGGCACAAAGTGGTCATCGGTTACTGCATCCTGTTGATCTCCATGGTGATGCTCGACTACACGATGTCGTCTGCCACACAGAGCGTGCAGTTCACCATCATCTCCGACAAGTATGACCAGATAGCCGAAGCCATCAACACCGAGGTGGAGCGCGGCGTGACGGAACTGCACGGCGAGGGATGGTATAGCAAGCAGGAGCGTCGTGTGCTCATCGTCATGGCCCGGCGGCGGGAGAGCACACAGATCTTCCGCCTCATCAAGCATATCGACAATCAGGCCTTCGTGACCATGACCAAGGTCGTGGGGGTCTATGGAGAAGGATTTGACCATATAAAGACGTAAGCTAATTCATAATTCACAATTCATAATTCACAATGAATATGAAATTGGTCTTTGCCACCAACAACGCGCATAAGCTTCAGGAGGTGCGCCAGATTCTGGGCAACCGTTTCGACGTAGTAGGGCTTGCGGACATCGGTTGCACAGAGGACATCCCCGAGACCGCCGATACGCTGGAGGGCAATGCCCTGCAAAAGGCGCGCTATGTCAAGGAACACTATGGCCTGGACTGCTTCGCCGATGATACCGGTCTGGAAGTGACAGCTCTGGGCGGTGCCCCTGGTGTGCACACGGCTCGATATGCCCTCCTCGCCTCACAGGAAACGTCTGCTGCTACCGTTGGTGGCGAAGGGTTTGCCCCTTCGCTCCAACCTGCTCCCCCTCTCTCTTCCTTCAGCCACGACAGCGATGCCAATATGCGGCTGCTTCTGCGGAATTTGGAAAATAAATCTGACCGCAGCGCAAGATTTCGCACCGTTATTGCGTTAGTATATCAGGGAGAGGAACATCTCTTCGAAGGAGTCGTGGAGGGCACCATCCTGCGCGAGCGTCACGGAGAAGCGGGCTTCGGCTACGACCCCATCTTTGAGCCTGAAGGGCGCGGATGCAGTTTTGCCGAGATGTCTGCCGCCGACAAAAATGCCATCAGCCACCGAGGACGTGCCACACAGCAACTGGCCGCCTTCCTCCATAAAGGATAAGATGATGAAGGAGTAATCAAAAAACAAGAGTGACATGGCAGAATTATTAGTATCAATAGAAGATGTTACAATGGTGCCGCGGCTTCGTCGTGTGATACGTTCACTGCATGGGGTCAATAGGGTAACCACACCTCGTCAGAAGGTCGTGCGCAGCGCGATTTATCAGAAACAGGTCAACCGCTTGACTGAATTGGCCGCATTGCCACAAGATTGGGATGACGATGGTGCTCCTCCCATAGACAGACAAGTCGTAGATAATACTCGGCAACTTTTGAAAGCATTGTCCGACAGCGCACTGTCATCATGGGTGCTGTTTCCTGATGTGAACGGCACGCTGCTCATCAAGTATAAGGCCAAGTCGGCATCCATCAGTATTGGTACCTCGGAGTTCTCTTATGCCTATACCAAGAATGGTGAATCGCGCAGGGCAAGCCATCGGCCATTCTCTGTTGCTGCCATTGCTCATATTATCAATGAAATCAATGCCGCATGATTCAATTAGATGACAAAGAAGATGTGGCACGGGTTCTGAAGCCGATATGGCTTTGCGAGGGCGTGGTTTCTCCGTCTGCATTCAATTTGCGCCCACATATCCATGAATCTTACATCTCCGTGCTCAGACATACACACGCTGCTTTCGTCAAAGATGTATATGCTGTGGCACGCGGGCAGAAACAGATTTCTTATGCTCTGACGAACACAGGAGAGTTGAGGCAACTCCAGATGGATGCCATTGAAGACAAGATTACCTTCGATGTGGCAGCTATTGACAACCAACAGTTAACCTCTCATGCGGGTGTGTTCATCTATGTCAACAATCAGCAGGTTGTTGGCGGTGAACCATTCGAGTCATTGGACCTCAAACACGGAGTCTCTGTTGACAGCGTTCTGCTGTCTGTCAGGGATACTTTGGCAGACTATGCACAAAAGAATATCCGGACAACCACTAATAGCATATTCGGCTCAGATGGGTGAGGCATGGAAAAAACTGACACTGAAATAATGGAAAATAAACATCTGATACAACGTATTGTCATCACTTTGCTGGGCTTCATATATGCTATCAGCAGTCAGGCACAGGTGCTGGGCAGTTGGCAGATTTATCCGGCCTACACTGTGTGCACACAGAATATCCCGGTGGGAAACCGCATCTATGCGCTCATGGAGAGCAAGCTGATGGCCTACGACACCGAGGACGAGAGCATACAGACTTTCGACTGGATGCGCCAGCTCAATGACGTTTCAGTGGCTCACATGGGCTACAGTGCCGATGCCAAACGAATCATTCTTGTCTATGACAACGGCAACATCGACCTGCTCTCGACCGAGGACGACACCGATGTCATCAATCTGGCACAGCTCAAGAACAGCACCTTACAGGGCAAGGAAGTCAATGCCGTGCACATCAGCGGCACACGGGCCTTTCTCGCCACAGGCTTCGGGCTCATCGTGGTGGATATGTCCGAGGGTGTCATACTCAAGACCTATCAGATTGGGCTGAACACCAACTGCTGTGCTGTGTTGGGAGATTACATCTATTTAGGGACCACGACGGGTGTCTGGCGTGGCAATCAGACAGAGAACCTGCAAGACCCGACAGCGTGGACACAAATCCACGCTACCCTGAAACCCACTCGCATGTTGGTCTTTGACGGTCGCGTGTGGGCCATGGCCGGTTCCACAGTCTTCCTCTCCAACGCGGAGGGAACAGGCATCTACACCCACATCAACAACTTGCGCACAAACTATGCCACGGTCTCAGACGGCAAGCTGATTCTGGGCAATGCCTCGAAACTCTGTATCTTCTCATCGCTGGAGCAGCAACAGACACTGGAGGGCACCTACACCTGGAGCTGGCTCACCAGCCAGGGCAACACGTTCTGGGCCAGCGACGGCGAGGACGGGCTGCAGGCATACACGCTGACCGACGAGGGCAGTTTCCAGCTCACGACGGCAGCCATCCACCCCAACAGCCCGCTGCATGACTACACCTACCACCTGCGCCGTGTGGGCGACCGTCTGCTGGTCTCGGGCGGAAACCGGCATTACACCGCTACGGCTCGTGAGGGGACGGCCATGCTCCTGGAGCCTGACGGCACCTGGCGCAACTTCAGTCCCAAGGCTGTCACGGCCATGTTCCCCAGCGAGCGGTATATTGATGTCACCAATATTGCCCAGGATCCGCAAGACGCAGAGCACCACTATGTCGGCACAACCCGCAGTGGCATCTTTGAGTTCCGCGACGGCAAGCCCGTGGCGCACATCGGTCTGGAGAACTCGCCCTTGCAGTCTATCCTCCCTGATAACACCAATCCGCAGTGGTTCACCGTGGCAGACGGTCTGCAATATGACGCAGACGGCAATCTATGGGTGCTCAACTGCACCCAGGCACGGGTGGATACCACAGTCAGGATCCTCACCAAAAGCGGACAATGGACGGCCATCCCCACGCCCGAGGTGCAGGAAGCAACCACGATGGACAACATCTTCTTTGACAGCCGAGGGTGGGCGTGGATCAACAGCCGGCGCATGGAGCAGCGAGGCATCTATCTGCTGGACTATAACCAGACCATCGGTACACGCACCGACGACCGCCGCACCTTGCGCTCAACCATCACCAATCAGGATGGAACGTCCTATGCTCCAGACCATTTCTATTGTATCACCGAGGACCTGGACGGCAACATTTGGGTGGGCACCAACGAGGGGCCGTTTGTCATCACAGACCCCAGCAACTTCTCCTCCAGCTCCTTTACCTTTGAACAGGTGAAGGTGGCTCGCACCGACGGCAGCGGACTGGCCGACTATCTGCTTTCCGGCATTCCTGTGTTCTGTATCGCTGTCGATGGTGCCGGCCGCAAGTGGTTCGGGACAGAGGGCAACGGCGTCTATCTCATGAGCACCGACTGCCAGGAGCAGATTCACCACTTCACGACGGAGAACTCTCCGCTCCCGTCCGACGATGTGACAGACATCAATATAGACTCCCAGACGGGCGAGGTCTATTTTGCCACCAATGGCGGCCTGTGTCGTTTCGCCGCGGATGCCACCAGTCCTGTCGAAGACTTACAGCAGGACGAGGTCATTGCCTATCCCAACCCTGTGGGGCCTGACTACAACGGACCCATTGCCGTCCGTGGCTTGACGCGGGACTGTGAAGTGAAGATCCTCTCCACCACCGGCCAACTCATCTGGAGCGGCCACTCCAACGGCGGTCTCTTCACCTGGAACGGCTGCAACCAGCGCGGGCAGCGTGTGTCATCGGGCATCTACCACGTCGTGGCCTCCACGGCCGACGGCGGCAAAGCCGTGGTCACCCGCATTACCATCATCAGATAGTGTTACAGGCTGCTTTTAGAACTGACAGCTCACTGTGAAACCGAACTGACGCGGACGGGGACGCTGTGCAAAGCCGCGTGACATGCTCTCAAAGTAGAAAGGCACGTAGGCTTTGTCCGTCAGGTTGCGACCCCAGAGGTCAAGAGAGAATCGGTTGTATTGCATACCGATGTGTGTACCCAGCAACATATAGAAAGGTTCAGATGCCTTGTTGTCCTCGGTCCAGTAGGTGCGGCCGTTTCCCGTGGCATTGATGCCGAAGTCCAGTGTTACTTCGCGGATGGGAAAACGGTAGTCTGCCCCAAGTGCCAAGGTGTGCTTCGGCGCAAAGGGAAGGTAATTGCCGGAATAGTCAATGGCCGCATCATTCACCGTGCCGGCATCATAGTCCGTGAACGTGGCGTGGGTGAAACCATAGTCGGCAGAGAGGTGGAGCGTGCCGTCGCCCGCATTCAGCCATCCTTTGGCACTGGCTTCCACGCCGTAGCTGCGGCTCTTGCCCGCATTCAGTACCTGACGACCGAAGCCGCTGCTGCCCGCGAAGCGCGTAATCTGCTGGTCGCGCACTTGCAGACAGAACACGGCGGTCTGCAGACTCAGATGACGGTCCAGCAGTGAGAGGTGCGCCCCCACCTCGTAGGTCCAGCTCTTTTCCGGCCGATAGACGACGAGGCTCTCGGCCGTGGGGTTCTCGGCAATCTCAGGCATATAGCGTCCCATCCTCGGCCCCAGCGTGGGGTCGGCGGTCAGGTCGCGCATCATGTCGTTCTTCATGCTCTCCTGGATGAGGTCTCCGAAGAGCTGGATGTTGTATCCGCCCGAGCGCAGACCCTCGGCCACGCTGGCATAGACAAGGTTCTCATCATTCCCAGCATCGAAGCGGTAGCTCAGGGCCACACGGGGCAGGGGATGCACCTTGTCATCGCTCATTGTGCCCTCGTAGGCCGTGCGCGTGGTGAAGTTCTGGTTCACCATGGGTGCAGGCACGGAGCCATGGTTCATGCGGAAATTGGAGTTGATGGTGGCGTCGGCCAGATAGTCAATGCTGCGGTGCTCATAGTCGAGCCGCAGTCCGGCGGTGATGTCGAAGCCGCGCACACAGATGTCCTTGAACCGTGCCTGGCCGAAGGCGGCGGCGTTGAAGACGGGCGTGTCAAATTCGCCGCCCACGACCATGCTTTCATCGGTCACATTCAGTGCCAGGCTCATGCCCATGGGTGCCATGGCAGCATTGGCGGCACTGAAACCGCGGTCGATGCCCGACTGTATGAGCGAGCCAATGCCGTCAGCTCCAAATGTCACGGGGCCGGAGGTCTTCAGCCACTGACGGGCCACATAGGCTCCCGTTGTCCATTCCAGCCAGTCGAGGTTATTGCCCTTCATCACCAGCTCTTCTGAGAGGCTGTGGCTGCGCTGCCGCTGCTCCAGCGTGAAGATGTCGGCGGGCGAATAGTCCTGGTCCATGAACATCTTATCCTTTAGGAACTGATAGGCGGTGACAGACGTCAGCGTGAACAGCCGCTGGTGCGTCTCCATCTTCAGGGAGCTGTTGACGAGCGTGCGGCGGTAGCAGCCTAGCTCGCCGCTCTGGATGGAGTCGTTGGCGACGTTGTAGTAGTCGTAGGCATGTTCTTTGGAGTACTCTGCCGAGGTCTGGAAGTCAAACAGGAAGGAAGGGGTCTGCTGATAAGTCAGACGCAGCTTGCCGCCGGCAGCATCGCTGCCGTTGCTGCGCCGGTCAAGATAGTCGTTGCGGTTGTAGCCGTCGTCGCCGCGGTAGAAGCCGCTCAGAGACAGGCCGAGGCTCTGGGACAGCAAATGAGAATGATGCAGATAGGCCTGGCGCATGGCATCCTCGGTAGAAGCCCCCACCCGCACCAGCGTGCGCTGCCCTTCTTCCAGCGGCGAAGGGGTATAAACTTTCAGCAATCCGCCCATGGCGTTGCGACCATAGAGCGTTGATTGCGGACCGCGCAACACCTCCACCCGCTCGGCATCGGCCAGCGACAGATCAAAGCTGCTCTTCTCCATGAACCCCACGTCATCTACGTAGAGACCCACGACCGGCGTGTTGGCTCGCGACCCCACACCTCTTATATAGATGGCGGGTGTGAGGCGCGAGCCGTACTCGGGATAGAACAAGTTGGGCACGAACTGCGACATCGCCTTGAGCGACTCCACGCCGCGCTTGCGCATCGAGGCCGTCAGCAGTTTCTGCGCACTCATGGGCTGCGCCTCCAGCGAGCCAAACTGCTTGACACCCCCGCTCACCACCAGTTCGGGCATATCATAACTTACTGTGTCTGTGTGTTCTTCGGCACCAATAGCTTTATTGCCGATAATCAATAAAAAGAGGATGGCATATTTTCTCATCGTTTCAGAATAACCTATTATGGTTTGCGGTGGCAAAGGTACGGCAAATACGTCCGCCCATCAATCCTCATTTATGATGATTTTGGCGCTCCCGCTTTTCCGTTGAGACCTTCATAGACCGATTGATGACATCAAGAAAATGTGTCATAATAAAGAAAATGATGTCCATTTCTTGTGTGGTTCGGTGGAAATACATACATTTGCATGATTATTCACGATAAGCATCACGCAGATGAAAACGAGACTATTGCTTTTATGCCTCCTTGCCCTGGGCGGCATCCAACTGGTGAGCGCACAGGGCTTTGTAGTTCACAAGTCCGATGGCACACTGTCTGTCTTCTCTACGGCAGAGGTGGAGCACCTCAGCATGATTAGCGAGGAGGAGAGCTATATCCTGGGCACTTGGCACTTGGGATTCTGGAAGCATGGGACGGATGTCATCCGTTTCGACGGCACCGAGTACATGACCTTTGCGGGTTCGACGCTGCACTGGGGCGGCAAGGGTGGCGCGCCTGATGTCTATTCTGTCAAGTATTATCCCCGTAACGGTTACTTTTTAGCCCGTAACACCAAGAAGAGCGAGACCCTGCGGTGGTATGTTGCCCGCCAGACCGAGAAACTCTTAATATTGAAAGACGGTGATGCCTACCGCTATTTCTACCGCTCGAAGGAGGAGGCACAGAACGCCCAGATGGAACTGGATCCGCCCAGCCACAAGGAGACAGACAACATCAGCACCATCCTGCGCTATGCTACGGGCAAGACCCATTCCACAGTCACGCCTATGGGCAAGCACTTCGAGAACCGTCACCAGACGACGGACGAGGACCGCGCGTGGCTGCTTGACCCCGACAATGAGCCTGATATGGTGGCAGATCTCACTGTCTGGCGCAAGAAGACGGTGACGCTCTATCCCTACGGCGACCCCGTGCCCGCTGACGTGAACCAGCACGCCATCGGCGACTGCTGCGCCATGGCTGTCTTCGCCTCCATGGCCTATCTCTATCCCGACTTCATCAAGAGCATCATCACCGACAATGCCGACGGCACCTACACCATCAAGATGTATGATCCCCAGGGACTGCCCATTGACGTGTGCGTTTCCAGCAAAATCCTCTGTGATTCCAGCCGCAATATCGGACAGGTGACGGGCAAGAACAACGCCGTCACATGGGCCACCATTCTGGAGAAAGCCATGATGAAATGGGAGACGTTGTACCAAGTTGACGGCGTGGAAGGCATCGGCACCGAGCACGTGGCCCCGCTCTTCACGGGCGATGGCGACAGCTACGCTTTCTCCCCCAATTCGCTCTATACTTCTGAGTTGAAGCTGCTTATTGAATACAGCCTCGGCCAGGGAAACATCACCGTGGGCGGCTTTAACGTGGACGATCTGCTGTGCGGCAAGTTGAAGACCGTGACCGGCCACGCATTCACCTTCATGCTTTCCAATGACGAAAACTCCATCTTCGCCATGCGCAACCCATGGGGCATCGAGGACGTGGATGGTGTGCTCGAGATACCTGACGAGCGCACCACCGTGCAGACCATCGATGTCCGTGTGGTCAGCCCCGGTGCCGCGGCTCCCTATCTGCGCGAAGACCTCAAGCCCTACACACCGCCTCATTTCATCCGTCGCAGCACAGACCTGGGCGTCTCGCCGCGTCTGCTCAACCGACATATCACTCATCCTCATTCTCTTGAACTATGGTAAGACATTTCATCATCCTCTGCTGTCTGCTGAGCTGTTGTCTGTCGGCAACGGCCCAGCAGACCCTGAACATCCACACGACCACCCAGGGTGTCGTCTCTTTCTCCTTTGCTTCCAAGCCCGAGGTGACTTTTCCGTCTGCTACGCTGCTGTCTGTGAAGAGCGAAACCATGACGGTGGAGTTCCCCTTCACCGAAGTTGAGAAAATCACCTTCAGCGATACCGCCGACGGTGTGGGAACGCTCATTGTGCGCGACGGCGCCGACCGCGTCTGCATCTACGATCTTTCCGGCAAACTGGTGCATCAGGCCAAGGCTCAACAGGGTCGGGTCACCATCGACCTCTCGTCTTTGCGGCCAGGTGTCTATGTGGTGAAAGACGGCAAACGCACCTACAAAGTTCAGAAATAACGAGGTGTTAAGTAACCACTCAATATTAGTTTTTCACATGAACCACAGATTTCTTCAAGTGTGAAGCGTCTCTTCGAGCCGAGCGCACAGATTAAACAGATTCTTAATTGCTTCTAATAATCTGTGTAATTGTTATCGATATTTCTTCAAGTATGAAGCGACCAGAGGTCGAGCGCACAGATTTCCTATAATGGAATGGTTATAATCCGTGTAATCCGTGTAATCTGTGATTTGTATAAGATAATTGTGTTCATGCAATATATAATTGTCCAGCCCCGCAACCTGACGGCCAAAGTGTCCCTGCCGTCGAGCAAGAGCATCAGCAACCGCGCACTGCTGCTGAACACCCTGAGTGGTGCGCCGATGGGCTACATAGCCAATCTCTCGGATTGCGATGATACCACGGTGATGATGCAGGCTCTGTTCCTCTTGGATGCCGAACGGCGTGAAGGCCGCGTCGGCGAGCTAATCCCAACCATCAATATCAAGGCCGCCGGCACGGCCATGCGTTTCCTCACGGCATATCTGGCCGCCACACCGTCTGTGGGCACCCGCGTCATCACGGGCACGGAGCGGATGCGTCAGCGGCCCATTGGGCTCTTGGTGGAGGCGTTGCGAACGCTGGGTGCCGACATCGAATATGTGCAGCAGGAAGGCTTTCCGCCGCTCCGCATCACTGGCAAGCAGCTGAAGGGCGGGAAGGTGAGTCTTCCGGGTGACGTGAGTTCGCAGTATATATCGGCACTGCTCATGATTGCTCCTCTATTGTCTGAGGGGCTGACCTTGTCCTTGCAGGGAGCCATCATCAGCCGGCCCTATATCCACATGACCATGCAGATGATGCGTGAACACGGTGCCGAGGTAGCGTGGAAAGGTCCGCGAACAATCGTGGTCAAGGGCGGGAAGGGCTACAGGCCGACACCTTATTTTATAGAGTCCGACTGGAGTGCCGCCAGCTACTGGTATGAGATAGAGCTGTTGAGCGACAACCGCAACGAGACGCTGGAACTGCGCGGCCTGTTCCCAGACAGTCTGCAGGGAGACAGTGCCGTGAAAGACATCTTCCAGCAGTTGTCTGTCCAGACGTTTATGCTGTCCAGACAGCAAGGCGAACCCCTCACCATGCTCATCCGGCGTGGCCGCGTGCCCAAGCAGCTGACGTGGGACTTCACCAAGATGCCCGATCTGGCGCAGACCTTGGTGGTGACATGCGCCATGAAAGGCATCGCCTTCCACTTCACCGGGTTGCAGAGTCTGCGCATCAAGGAGACCGACCGCATTGCCGCCTTGCAGACGGAGCTGCGCAAGCTGGGCGTGCAGGTGGAGGTCGAAGGTGATGACATCATGTACTGGGCCGGCCCGCAGCAGCAGGCGCAGGGCACTGTCCCCTATCTGCAACCCGCCGCGGGCACAGCCATCGACACCTACGACGACCACCGCATGGCCATGGCGTTTGCGCCGACGGCGCTGGTGCTGGGCAGCATCTGCATCAACAACCCCGACGTGGTATCCAAGTCCTACCCCCGCTTCTGGCAGGATCTGCAGGCAGCAGGGTTTGAGGTAAGGGAAGACCCACCCCCAACCCCTCCCGTGTAGGGAGGGGAGTATATACTAAAAGCAAATGAAAGAACAAAGTAATCAACAGTCACAGGTAACTTCTCCCCTCCCTACACGGGAGGGGCAGGGGGGTGGGTCTTTTGTTTGTTGCGGCCAGCACGCCGTGTGCGAGAAGGAGCTGCTGATGCAGGCCGCCGCGGCTCCCATCGACTATTTCGACGATGAGGAGCTGGACTGTTATCGCGGACGCGCCTCCGATGCCTACACGCCAGAGGAGGAAGAGGAGTTCCGCGAGGTGCTGATGACCACCCTCACCCGCGAGGTGGGCGACTGGCTGCGCAGCCTGGAGTTGCGGGGCATCAACCTGCCAGACGGCCTGAAGGACGAGGCTCTGCTCCTGATGAACGAGGCCTGAACACAATATTTTCGTCTGTCGGGCGTTATATATAGAGGAATGTTGCGCGCGCGTACCATATTTTTATTATACCTGTGCCCGCTGCTGGGGGCACTGTTGCTGTCATGTTCCACGGCCAAGAACACCAGCACCACCCGCTTCTATCATGCCACGACGGCACACTTCAACACGCTGTATAACGGTGAGCTGGCATTTATCGACGGGGTGGAAGCACAGGACAAAGGCCATGTGGATAACTACACGGAGCTGCTGCCCATGTATATGGTGTCCAGCAAGAAGACTCAGGGCATGGGCAAGAGCAACTTCGACCGCGCCATCGAGAAGTGTGAGAAGGCCATCCGCAAGCACAGTATCAAGCGCAAGCCCAAGAAGCCGCAGGGCCGAATGTCGGCCAAGCAGCGGGCCTATTTCAACCGCAGAGAGTTCAATCCCTATCTGAAGAACGCCTGGCTGATGCTGGCCGAGGCGCAGTTCCGCAAGGGAGAGTTCATCGAGGCCGCCTCCACCTACAACTATCTCCTCCGTCTCTATGCCGACCAGCCCGCTGTCTCCAGCGTGGCGCGTGCCCGTCTGGCACGCTGCTATGTCCTGCTGGAGTGGCCCTACGACGCCGAGGACGTGATCTCCAAGATGAAACGTGACAGCCTGCCACGCCGTGGACAGGAGGAGCTGGAGGCCACCCGTGCCGCCTATCTCATTGCCACCGGGCAGTTCCAGGAGGCAGCAGCACCGCTGCTGGCCACGGCCAAGCGCACGAAGAAGAGATATGAGCGGGCGCGACTCTACTACCTGCTCGGACAGATCAACCAGATGGGCGGTGACAACCGTGCGGCCTACAAGGCGCTGGGCAAGTGCATACGCCTCAACCCGCCCTATGAACTGGCCTTCAACGCACGCATCCTCCAGACCGAGGTGATGGCAGACGGACAGGGGCGCGCCATGATCCGCAAGTTGCGCCGCATGGCCAAGAACCCCAATAACACCAACTATCTGGACCGCATCTACTATGCCATCGGCAATATCTATCTGGCCAATCAGGATACCCTCCACTGCATCTATGCCTGGAAGCAGGGCATCGAGGAGAGCGCGCAGAACGGCTTTGCCAAGGCGGTAGTATTGGAGCATCTGGGCGATCTCTATTGGGAACAGGAGAATTACATCGACGCCACAGACTGCTACAACCAGCTGGCATCGCTCATGGACAAGGAGAATGAGCGGTATGACGAGGTGCAACGCCGCAGCAAGGCACTGACAGAAACAGAGCCGCACCTCTCTGCCGTGAAGCTGCAAGACAGCCTCCAGGCCCTGGCCCGGCTGCCCGAGAAAGACTATCTGGCAGCCATTGACCGCGTCATAGACGAACTGAAGAAGAAAGAGAAAGAAGCCGAGAAGCGTGCCGAGGCACAGGGGCTGACCGCTGCCCGCAACACGGCCGCCGCCGCGCAGAACACGGCCGCCAAGGGACGCCCGGGGGTGGCCGGAGCCGCCAACCGCGGCCAGAAACAGACCGTCTTCTATTTCTACAATCAGATGACGGTGAACCAGGGCAAGCAGGACTTCCAGAAGCGGTGGGGCAACCGTCCCAACGAGGATAACTGGCGCATCTCCAACAAGCGCTCCCTGGGCGGCGAGAACGCCGACAATGCCGACATGGCTGCCGCAGACAGCACAAATTTCGGCGCGAACCTCGATGAAACGGGCGAAAATCAAGAGTTGAGCGAAGAGGAACAGCGCCTGAAGGACTCCCTCGAGAACGACCCCCATCACCGCGAATACTACCTCAAACAGATTCCTTTCACCGAAGAGCAGCTGGCAGAGTCCGACCAGCTCATCCTCGACGGACTCTATCACGGCGGCGTCCTGCTGATGGAGAAAATCGAGAACTACCGCATGGCCCGCAAGACGCTGGACCGTCTGCGCACACAGTTCCCCGACTTTGAGCAGATGGATGACGTCTATTATCACCTCTTCCTGCTGGCTCTGCGAGACGAGAACACCGATGAAATGGACGGTTTTCGCGCGTTGTTGCAGGACAGCTTCCCCGACAGCAAGCTCACCAAGACCATCTCCAATCCCCGCTTCTTCGAGCTGGCAGTGCACGGCAAGCACCTGGAAGACACCCTCTATGCACAGGCGTATGATGCCTATAAGCAGAGCGACTATGAGACGTTGGATGCCCATTTCGCCGAGAGCACCGCAGATTTCCCCGAAGGCGCGCACCGCGGCAAGTTCCTCTTCGTCCACGCCATGTCGCGCCTCTATCTCGGCGACCGCGACTCGTTCCTCGTCGAGATGAAGCAGGTGACAGAGAAGTTCAGCAAGGATGAAATCGCAGAAATGGCCCAATCCATCGTGAAAGGCGTGCAGGAGGGCCGCCTCCTGGACTCCGAGAAGTGGGATGCCAGCAGCATCTGGAGCCGCCACGCCTTCACCGGCGAGCGCGACAGCGCATCCATGGCCGCCGACACGCTGGTGGCCGACCCGCAGGTGCCATACGTCTTTGTGCTGGCCTACCCCACGGGCGAGCTGGACGAGGACCAGCTGCTCTTCGAGATGGCGCGCTACAACTTCACATCCTTCATGGCGCGCAACTTCGAGATAGAAATTGTGCCCGGAGGACTCATCACACAGCTGCGCGTCACCGGCTTCCAGAGCTATGACGAGGTACACGCCTACGCCCAGCAACTCTATTCCGATACACACATGCGCGAGCGGCTGCAAGGCATCCGCTCCATCCTCATCAGTGAGCCCAACCTGCGTCTCCTCGGCGTGCGATACAGCTATGACGAGTACGCCGAGTTCTATGATGCCGAGCTATCGCCCCTGCCCGTGCCAGAAGACCTCAACCTGGACGAGCCGGCAGAGCAGTTCCCCGACATCGACGACGTGCCCATCGGCCAGGAAAATACCGATGAAACCGAGGAAAATGGCGCAGAGGAGGCCGAGGAGAAAGAAGAGGCCGACGATGATGACGACTGGATGCCGTGAGCACCCGGCCACTCATCATTATTCCCTGTCTTTTTTACGTCCGCACGTGACGGCTCTCGCGTCCGCACGTGACGGCTTCCGCGTCCGCACGCGATGGCTCCCGCGTCCGCACGTGATTCATCCCGCACCCGCACGTGATTTATCCCGCACCCGCAGCATCAAGACCCCGACGTGGTCTCCTGAATGCAATTATTGCGGATAATTGTGCAAAAAAATGGTGCTGAACGAAAAAAAGTTGCAAAAAGATGAGGCACCAATAAAAACTTTTACCTATCTTTGCCCCCGACTCTCAGAGTCTTGCGACGATTTGGTATCTCAGATGTGCTCTGCAAAGCCACACCACCAAGATTCGCGGGCGCCCGTACCTTATATTATTATACACATACAACGAAGCTATACGAAGCTCATTCATCCTTTTTATTCACTTAATTTTTTATCAATATGAAGAAAATCAAACTTCTTCTGAAACAATAAACTAATCTGCGATGACATCTGGAACAGGAAACAGGAAAATAGTTGCAAAAGGAATTGCAGATATTCTCAGCAAAGCGCAATGTCCCACAGCTCGCGTCATCCTTTTTGGTTCGCGAGCGCGCGGTGATGCACGCATTGATTCCGACTGGGACATCTTAATCCTGTTAGACCAAGAGCATGTCACGCCACATGATGTGGACACCATTTCTTATCCCATACGAGAATTAGGATGGGATATAGACGAAATGCTGAATCCTATCATGTTCACCTCGAAGGAGTGGGAAGCCAAGAGCTTTACGCCCTTCTATAAAAACGTGATGAACGAAGGAGTACCTCTATGAGCCTCAATATTGAAGAACGGTATGTGCACAGTTACACTATCTTATGACAAGGACAATGTGAAAGCCCAAGAGCAATTGGCTGCTTTGCTGGCTACTGGATTATTCATTTCAGAATTCCCTACTCCAAATCTGGTGACAAAGAACCAAGTCTATATAGAGGATGGCAAAGTTAAAGTTGATTTTGTGTCAGACACGATGAGCATTGAGGAAGCAAGGGAACTCACACTGAAAGCTGTAGATCTGGAATACTCATTGCCATGAAATACATCATCAAACAAACGAGTGTCAGAAACATCATCAATTTTTACATCCATGTGTCTAAGAAATATAAACACACATTTCCCAGAAATTGATGCAATCAAATGTCAATGAAGCATATGATGCCATGTTCCAAATTGAGCAATCGCTCCTTCGCCGCCGACCGACAATCCAACGCTGGCAACAGGCAGGATGGCACATGGCACAGGCTGGGAAATGGTACTACGCCTACAGCATCAATGAGGACACCATCACGATAGAAGACGCCTGCCACCAGCAGAACATGCACGAAGAAGAATAACAGAACATGCGCCACGCACAAGAATAAACATTATCAACACGATAATTCATCAATCCTTTTTATTCACTTAATTTTTTATCAACATGAAGAAAATCAAACTTCTTCTTGCCGCCATGGCGGCAAATGAAGGAAGTTTGTGAAAAAAACGGCAGATTATTTGGCCATTACAAGGATAAACTGTATCTTTGCGCCAATCCATTCATGTGGTCAACAGATATGAATACATTATCACTGAATAGTTTGTGGTCATACATCCAGAGCTTGTCACTTACAGACAGCAACAAAAGATGGCTAGCAGATCATCTATATGAATCCACAAAAGTGGCAACGGGCAGGAAGAAAAGTATAACAACGACCTCCGCAGGACACTTGCTGTTGGCAGAAGATGAACTGCCTGAATGTGTACGTAATTTAATTGGTGTGGCAGCACCGGCGAGAAATGACGATGTCAATGGGCGTGATGCGTATTACGCGCACTTGGCTGAAAAATACGCATGACAAAACTTTTCCTTGATACGAACGTAGTAATGGATTTGCTGCAGAGGCGAGAACCTTTCTTCTTGGCAGCAGCCAATATCTTTGCTTTGTCCGCCAAAGGAGAAGTTGAACTATATGCGTCTCCCATGACTTATGCGACGGCATCTTATCTGATAGGCAAACGTGATCTGGCAAAAGTCAAACCTCTGTTGGCTGAACTCAGAACGCTTTCCCATGTTACAACTGCCAATGAAGATACTGTTGACCAGTCATTGGCATCTGCTTTTAATGATTACGAGGATGCGCTGCAACACTTTTCCGCCTTGAACCAGCACATCGACTACATCATCACGAGGAACAAGGAAGACTTCTCCTGTTCTCAAATAAGAGTACTGACACCAATAGATTTCCTATCGTCATTCAACAGATAATCATTATCAACAAGATAACCTATCAACCCTTTTTATTCACTTAATTTTTTATCAACATGAAGAAAATCAAACTTCTTCTTGCCGCCATGGCGGCAATGGTCACGATGGGCGCTAACGCTCAGACCGCAGCAGACTTCGCCGATGGGAAGTACGTCTTCCAGAACGTTGGCTCAGGTCGTTATCTTGGCCCTGCTAACAGCTGGGGTACTCAGGCTTCTTTGATTCAGTTCAGCCACTACAACACATTGGCCAAGCTCTCCGATGGTGTCTATTCCATCGAGTCTCAGGTGAGCAACGGCGGAACAAACTACTACTTCACGGGTTCCTATATGGATGGTCCTGCTGCTAACGTCACCATCAATGAAGTGAGCGATGGCATTTACACTATGTCAAATGGCACCACCTACTACGGCTATGATGGCAGCAGCTACGTGTTGAACAGCAATCTCACCGATCCCAACAGCGAAAACGCACAGTGGAAGATTGTGGCCTACGATGAGACCTATGCCGATGCCAGCGAGGAGAATCCTGTGGATCTGACCTACATGATTCAGTGTCCTAACTTCGACCGTAACCATCGAAACAGGACAGCTTGGACTATGGAGGCCAGCAACCAGAATCTGGGCGGAGGCGATAACTCTAACTTCATTGCCGAGTCATGGCAGGCCGCTTTCACGCTAAGTCAGGAAGTTACCGTTCCTAACGGCTACTACAAACTTCGTGCCCAAGCCGCTTTGACGGAATACACAGTAACAGGTGCCGATTTCCCTGTCGTGTATCTCACGAGTGGAAGCACTACGGCTACTGTCCCGTTCAAGACCATGCAGAATGGAGAGAACAGCATGTCTGGTATCTCCGCACAGTTTACCAATGGCAACTATTTCACCGACTATACCGAGAATGTTCTAGTAACCAGTGGTAGCATCACCGTCGGTGTGAAGGGTACTCGCACCAACACATGGTGCACATGGGACAACTTCCAGCTCGTCTATATGGGTCTTCCCACAGACTTGACAGCCTATGCTGAAGCTCTTGCAGCTGCAGTTGCTGCTGCTGAGGCTACGGAGGGAACTATCCCCACTGCCGCATACAATGCCATTGCTGCCGTTGTCACTGAGAACAACAAGGAATATGACACTGCTGATGATTACACCGCTGCTACAGATGCAATCAACACCGCCGTCAGCACCTATGCTTCATCTGCTATCGTTGCAGCTTATGCTAACTATACTGCACTTAGGGCAGAAGTCCTGGCACTTGATGACGATGCTACTATCTTCACAGGCGATGCTACTGTTGACGTGGCAGAAGCTGACAATGCCGTAGCTGCTGCTACAACTGCTGATGATATCAACGCCGCAATATCGACCTTGAAAGAAATCGCCAAGACTTTTGTGACATCTGTTACCGTGAATGAAGGCAAGTATTTCGATGTAACAAACTTCTGGGTTGTTAATCCTACTGTAAGTGAGAACACTGATGGTTGGGAGAAAGATAATGTTGTTCGTCCCGTTTCTTGGGGAACTGGCCCAACCACGAACTTTGGCGAGACAGAATTCTACCAGAGTACATTCGACTTTAATCAGAGTATTACTCTGCCGCAGGGCACATGGGAATTTGGCGTCACGGGATTCCACCGTGCCGGTACTTATCAGACTTATTTCTATGCTGGCGAGGATCGCATTCTTCTTCCTGGTGAGTCTTCTGATGTTGTTAATTCTATGGCTCAAGCTAAGACCTACTTCGACAACGGTAATGGTAAGGTCGCTTTGAAGTTCGGTCTCGAAGAAGAGAGCAACACCATCAAGATAGGTATTGTAAACAACGATACAGAGACAGACCGCTGGACCATCTTCCGCAACTTCACGTTGAAGTATTATGGTTCTACTGTTGACTACTCCGTTTATACTGAACGTTGGGAAGAGGCTCTTGCCGCTGCTAATGCAGCCTTGGCAAATACTGCCAATGCCAACGTTACAGGCAGTGAGTTAACCGCTCTTAATGAGGCTATTGCAGACGCTCCCACTGCGGAAAGCAAGAAAGCAGACTATAACGAGAAGATCAATACACTGGTAGAGGCTACTGCTGCATTCACCGCTGCCGCTTCTGCTTACGACACTTATGCTGCTTACCGCGCTGAGACCGTGACCCTCTTTGGTTCCGACCTCGATGTTGCAGCTCCCACCACTGCTGCTGAAGCTGCCGTGGCTGTTCAGAACCTGAACATCGCTCAGTACAACGAGGTGGCTGCAAGCTATCCTTACTCCCTGACCTCCAAGATTGGTGACTTCTCCACTTGGACAGGCACCGCTACCGTTGGTGCAGACCGCACCGCTGATACGCCCAACTCTCTCGACTGGGAGCACTGGAGTGGCGTAACCCATTCCTACTACGAGCAGTGCGGCAGTGGTTATAACAATGCCGGTGGCTGGACTATCCAGTATGAGAAGACCACGACCCTGCCCGCTGGCAGCTATGTCGTGAAGGTTGCTGCCCGTTCCTCCGCTGGTGTCACCAGCAGTGTAACATGCTCCGCTCTGCCCGGTGTGGAAATCTCTCTGCCTTGCGCCGGCAACAACACCCGCGGTATCAACACCGATGGCGAGGCCAGCTGGGATGCCGAGGATACCTTCATTAGCACTGGCGGCAAGAACGCTACCGTAGGCGGCACAGGTGCCGGCTGGCAGTGGCGCTTCCTCCCCTTCACGCTCACCGGGGAGACCGAGGTCACGATGACCTTCTATGCTGAGGCCAGCTCACAGTACCAGTGGATGTCCATCGCCGACGGCGAACTGCTCTCTGCTGAAAACATTGCAGACGCTGTAGCTTACGACGAGAGTGAAGACAACACCATTGAGGATGTCGATGTGGCCAACGTGACCATCACCCGCACCATCAAGGCCGACTACAATACCGTTGTCCTGCCCTTCGACCTCACTTCCAACCAGGTAGAGGCAGCCTTCGGCACAGGCACCGAGGTCTATGCATTCAGCGAGACAGGTGAAGAGAATGCTGAGGATATCACCATCAACTTTAACAAGGTTGTAGCCGGAACCATCTCCGCCAACGTTCCTGTCCTCGTGAAGGCTACCGTGGCCAGCACTGAGCAGGTATTCAACGGTGTGCAGGTTGTTGCTCCAGCAGAGGGTGCTATTGTTGAGGGAACGAATGCCAGCTTCATTGGTGTCTTTGGTCCCACAACCATTGACGAGGGTCACTTCTTCGTTGGCAACGGTGCCATCTACAAGAGTGCAGGCAGC
>JAFSZU010000002.1 GCA_017455585.1 Bacteroidaceae bacterium
ACTGAAGAAGTACCAGCGTCTGGCCGATGCCTTCACGCCGCTGGCCAAGGGTATGAACTCCGAGTACGCCAACCAGAACGCCTACGATGCCATCAGCATTCACGGCGGCAGCGGCTTCATCATGGAATACAAGAGCCAGCGTCTCTACCGCGACGCCCGCATCTTCTCCATCTATGAGGGTACCACCCAACTGCAGGTCGTGGCTGCCATCCGCTACATCATCAACGGCACCATGCTTGCAAACATTAAGGAGATGGCCGAGGAGTTGGTGTGCAGCGGTTCCCCCGCCACATTGAAAGCCCGCGTCGAGAAACTCATCCCCATCTACGAGATAGCCCTGAGCAACGTGAAGGCCCTGGAGAATCAGGATGCCATCGACTTCCTCTCCCGCCGCCTCTATGACATGACCTGCGAGATTGTGATGTCCCTGCTCATCATCCGCGATGCAGCCCAGGCCCCCGACCTCTTCGAGAAGAGTGCCAACGTCTATGTGCGTATGGCCGAGGAAGATGTCTTCGGCAAGGCCGCCTACATCGCCGCTTTCCGTCCCGAAGACCTCGACAACTTCCGCGCCGCAGAGTAATCTGTTGAAGAAACATACACCAACAAAAAATAATCCGATGGACATTGTCCATCGGATTATTTTTTTCCAATTGTGTACTTCTGTTCATCTTCAACCCTTACTTCTTCAGTCGCAAGATGTTGAGCGAGAAAGGCGGCACGGGGGCCATGATGACGCTGGTGGGCTCGCTGATGTGAATGGGTTGCTCCACGGGCGAGACATTGAGCTGGGCGCGCATGGAATTCTCGTCGCTGCCATTTTCAGAGGCGAGCACGATGGCACGGCCCTGAGTCACTGTAGCACCATTCAGCTTGATTCTTGCGTTCTGGCGGGCACGTGTGGGGTTGACAAGCTTGACGATGTATTCACCCGTCCGCTCGTCCAGCGTGGCGTTGGCGTAGAGGCTCTGTCGCTCGGGCAGACTGAACTCATGGATGAGCTGGCCGTCGAGCAGACAGCGGGCGGATGCACCGCGCACCTGAATCTCCACGTCATACCAGCGTCCCTCCTCGAGATGTCCCTGCTGGGCAGCCAGCGTGTTCTTGCCGCCGTCGGCCATGTGCTCAATGGCGTGCTGGCCATTGCCCCAGCCACCCAGGTTCCACCAGATGAGGTTCTCGTCATCCTCGGCACCGAAGACGATGATGAAGCCCTCGTTGCCCTCCATGCGGCGGGCCTGGACGTGCAGGTCATAGTCATCGGGCAGCACGGTGGTGTTGAGCAGGACGGAGCCTTCGGCGCGCTGGTTCTGCTGTTGGAGCGTGCCGTCAGGCGTGAGCTGCCAGACAGAACCCATGGCACGAGCACGACGCCCAGCCTCACCCCCGTCCCCTCTCCAAGGGGAGAGGGGCGTATATACTTTTGAGGATTTGCTTGTGAAGGACTTGGCCATTTCTTCCAGGTAATCACTCCCCTCTCCCTTTGGAGAGGGGTCGGGGGTGAGGCTTTTCAGCAACACCTTCCCCTCCTTGTCCTTGACCTCCAGATTGCGGAACTCGGCCTTGGTGCCCCACGTGGAGAAGCCGATGCGGTGTCCTATGGTGGGAGCCAGCGTGTTACCGTTCACTTCCACGGGCACTACGCGCGTACCTATATTATTAGCCATCATCTGCTGGACGTGGTAGGAGGGTGTGCCGAAACTCTGGCTGGCGTTGAAGCGTATCATATCCGGTCGCCAGGCGGGGTTGTGCTCGTTGACGAAGATGGGTGCGTAGCTGCCCATGATGACGATGTCCGAGTTGCGCTCCAGGCCCTGCATATAGATAGCCTCACCCAGCGCGGCAGTGAGGTGGCCGTTCACGCCATAGCCCTGTGTGACAGCGTATTCGCCAATGTAAATCTTGGGACCGTTGCGGTCATAGTTGTCATACTTGTGGAAGTTCTTCTCGAACCACGACGGTGAGCGGTAGTAGTGCTCGTCCAGGATATCCACGGGGTGCTGACTGCGCCATGACGGCTCGTCGGTGCCCCATGACTCCACGTTGCCGATGATCTGCACGTCGGGGTACTTGGCCTTGATGGCGCGGTAGAACTGGATGTAGCGGTCGAAGTAGTGCTCGCTCTGGTCGCGGTTGCTGTCAAAATAGAAGTTGGCGTTCTCGTTGCCCACCTCCAAAAGTCGCAGCCCGAAGGGTTCGGGGTGTCCGTTCTTGGCGCGCTCGGCTCCCCACTTGGTCGTCTTGGCGTCGCCGTTGGCATACTCAATGGCATCGAGGGCTTCCTGGATGTATTCCTCCAGCTGGTCGTAGGGCTGCATCCAGCCGTGTCCCAGACCCACATTGACCACGAAGAGCGGTTCTGCGCCCAGATCCTCAGATAGTTGCAGCATCTCATGGTAGCCGAATCCGTCGGTGATGTTATAGCCCCAGTTGACGCTGAGGTGACCGGGCCGCTGCTCGATGGGCCCCACGGTGTTCTTCCATTCGAAGCGATTGTGCAGGTTGTTGCGGGGTGTGGTCTGTCCCTCGACATAGCAGCCGCCGGGGAAGCGCATGAACTTGGGGTGAAGGGCCTCCAAGAGTTCTGCCAGGTCGATGCGGCAGCCGTTGGGGCGGCCCCTGTAGGTGGGCGGGAAGAGGGATACTACATCCAGACAGAGTGTGCCGGGTTCGGTGAACGTCAGTGCGAGTCTTCCCTCTGCATCGCTGGCCTCTGCCAACACCTTTATATCTTTTATCGGTGTCCACTTGCCAGCCTTCAGGTTCAAGGTCACTGCCGTCTGGCCGATGTAACCGCCATTGCTCTTGGAGAGCGACACAATCATCTTGCCCTTATACGCCTTTTCGGCCTTGATCCAAGCCGAGAAGGTATAGGTGGTCTGCTGGCGGAAGTTCATGCCCCAGTAGCCGTCGTTGCGCACTCCTTGCGCGGGCTTGCTGATTTCCAGTCGCAGGGCATGTGCCTGACGGTCGTTGAGCAGACCGTCGGTCACCAGCGACGCCTTGGCACCGGCGATCTCTGTCCAGTGAATGGGGCGGTCGGCATCGTCCTCGAACGAGCGGTTCTGCACCAGTTCGGCATAGAGGCCGCCGTCGCCGGCATGGTTGATTTCCTCGAAGAAGATGCCATAGAGGCGCGGACTCACCGTGGCTCCCAGATGTGCGGCATCCACATTCACCACGGGTTGCGCAGCGGCTCCCGCAGCCATCAGCAGGGCAGCCAGCCCTGAGAAGAATCGTGTGTGTGTGTGCATTGTTTGTGAAATAATGATTATGAGTGACTTAACTATTTCTTCCATGGACGGGCATCTCTGACGGTCAACACGTCCGCACGTAAAAGGTTTCTCGTCCGCACGTAAAAGGTTTCTCGTCCGCACGTAAAAGGTTTCTCGTCCGCACGTGTTTTGAACGGCACGTGTGAGGTCTGGAGCCAGCCCGCATGTGAGGCGGCCACAGACGCGGCTATTCTTGAACATCAAAGGTGGCGAGGACGGTCTGCGACCCGTCTGCCCGACGCTGCACAACCACGCCAATCTCGCGTCCCACAGTGAGGCTGGCGCGGTGATCGGCCTCATCTTCCAGCTCCAGCAGAAGGGTGTCCGAGGCGTCGGCACTCACCAGTTCAATGACATGCATGGACGTGCCGTCACCGACGAAACCGCGCAGCGTGTCTATGAGAGCGGGCGCAGCAACGGCCGGTGCCGGCGCGGAGGCCGTGCCAGCGACAGCGGCGGTGTCGGCAGCGGCGGTGCCGGCCCATCTGCCGGTGCGGCATTCTGTGCAGCCCGCCAGCAGCAAAGGCAGCAGGAGAAACGTGAGAAGGAGCACAGAGAGGGTTCCTGATGCTGTGCGAGCTTGCTCGGATAGTGTGTTGACAGCTTTCATATCGTAAGTGCAGATAACGTAAAAGGCGGTGCAAAAGTAGTCAAAAATATGGCACATCCATAGATTTCCCCGACTTTTTTTGCTTCGCTCATCGCTTTTTCCTACCTTTGCGCTGTTTTTTCATCACAGAACAGCAACAACTCTACATGACAGAACCAGATATTCTCTCCCCCGACCCCACCCTCACCGCCGAAGAAGCCATCCGCCAATGGTGGCAGCACCGCTTCGACCAGCCGTTACCAGATGATGCTCGCCAGTGGATGCGCACCCTCATCAAGCAGGAGGTGCAGAAAGCGCGGCGGGCCGAACACGTGCTGGACGACACCCAACTGAACAAGGTGCGCGAGGGCCGCCGCCTCTGCCAGACCAAGCTGGCCATGCTCGAGGAGGCCATGCGGCGTCTGCTCAAGCAACGCGAGCAGCTGCGGCAGTTCGTCACCATCAATGCCGAGATGAGCCAGCAACGCGCCCGGCTCTATGAAATCAACAAGCAGCAGTCAGCTCAGTTGCAGATGAAACATGAGCTGGAGCGGTTCGAGACCTTCGAGTCCGTCAACGGCCTGTTCCAGCGCATCAACACCCTCACGGCCATTGTCAACAGAGCCCGTCAGGAGGCCAGCCGCCTGGCCATCACCACCGATGACAACCGGCGGGCCGTCGAGAAAGCCGAGCGCCAGCTCGTCGTTGAGGAGCAGAAGACACAAGAAGCCATCAATGCCGTCGCCGCTGCCGCACGGGTCATGACCGAAGCCGAGCGTCTGGCTACCACGGTGTCCACGACAGCCATCCACAGGGCCATCATGGAGCAACAGCTCAAACAATTGCAGGAGCGGCAGGAGATGCTCACCAAGCAGCAGCAGGAAGCCCTGTTCGCCACCGACCACCAGCAGACAGAGATGGATGACCTGCGTCTGCGCCAGCAAGCCCTGCTGGCACACCGCCAACTCATTGAGCGGGGAGCGGGTGTGCAAATCAGTCTCGACGAGCTGCAAGAAGCCATGACCCTGCGCAACGAAATCAACGCGCAGCTGGACCACGCCCTGCGCCAGCAGAACGAACGGGACGAGCAAATGAGCCACCTGTTCACCCAACATCAGCAGCTCACGGCATACATACAGTCGCTACAAGAGGAAATCGCTGGACACCGGCGCAGCATTGCAGGGCAGGACAGCTACAATATGCAGCGGCGCGCACTGGAACTGAAGAGCAAACGTCTCATGCTCGAGACAGGCTTCTCGCTCTGGAGAACCATCGCGGCAGGCTATGACCAGATTGAGCAGAAGGAACAGCTCATGGCGCAGTTGCGCCTGCAGGCAGACCAACTCAACAGGACCATTGACACGCTGACAGAAGAGGTCAGGCAACTGACCCGGCAACTGGAACAGCGCACCTTCCACCTGACACTCTCCAAGAGCCAGAACGTCATCGAGCTGAGAGGAAGCCTGGAAGAGGGGCAGGCCTGCACCGTGTGCGGGGCCACGCACCATCCCTGGCAGAGCGACACCGTCACCGAGCAGAATGCACTCATCGCATCGCTCAAATCTGACTGCGAGACACTGGGCCAGCACCTCGCAACCAAGCAGCAAGCGCTGCACGAGGCACAGATGGCCCTCACGGCCGCACAGGGGAAGTTCGAAGTGGAGACCGTCAACCTCGACCTCCTGATTGCCAGACAGCGCAAGGACACCGAGGAATGGCAGACCTTTGCCAAGCTGGACCGCTCGTTCATCGAGTGCTCGCGCTCCACCAACCGCGAGGCACGCACGGCCATGATACGGCAGCTGATAGAGAAGACCACCGTCGATGCAGAGACGGCAGAACGAGACCTGAACACCTTCACCTTCCATCTGGACGCCATTTCACAATTAGGTGTCCAGCTGCAACAATTGCAGCAGGAGGAGACAGAACTGACCACTCGCCTCAACGAAGTCAACACAGCCTGCCAGGCCAACGCCGGACACGTCCAGCGGCTGGAACAGCGGCTGAAGACTGCCACACAAAACTACAGCCGCAGATATGCGGCACTGGGACACCTCATCACCATCCCCGAATGGTTCAAGACATGGACCGCATCGCCCGAAGCCCTGAAGCTGCAAATCCAGGGCATGATGGACCAGTGGGCAGACATCACCGAGGACATGCACCGCCATGAGGTGCGGCTGCAGGAGCTCAAGACAGAAACAACACAGGTGAACAAGACCATTGAGCAGGTCATCCTGGACATCACACAGCTGGAAGCACGGGTGGCACAGGCGGGCGACATCATCTCCAAGGCGCAGGACACACTCGACAAGCTGCTGCCACAGACCACCGGCAAGGACTTCTTCGCGGCGGCCGAGGAACACCTGGCGGCTCAACAGCAGGTCACCGCACAGGCCAGACAGCACTATCAAGACGACCTGCAACGCCAACTCTCCGTGGAAGCACAAATCCGGCATCTGGAAGAGGCCACCCACCAGACAGAGGACATCATGGCCGCCGACAAGAAGGAACTGGATTTGTGGATGCGACATTATAACGCCGACAACCCGCCCGTGCAGTTCACGGAACTGCAACGTGTGCTGGCAGACGGCAAAGACTGGACAGACACACGAGACACCATCCGGGACACCACCATCAAGCAGGCCGTCGTCCAAGCCCGGGTGGAACATCTGCGAGCACAAATCATTGCACTGCAGGCAGAAGGACTCAGGGTTACCAGCACAGACGGAGCGGCAGAACAGACATCCATGCAGCAACAACAAGAAGACTTGGAGACACAGTACAAGGCCATCCTGCAGCAACAGGCCCACTACGATGAACTCCTGAAAGCACATGAACAGTTGTGCAAATCATGACTATTCTCACACAGATACACCTCTTTTAATATATTTTATAGAATCCTTTTGCACTGATTGAAAAGTTTTCTGTACTTTTGTCCCACTTTTCTTCTATCTATTTCAACCCTTCACATCATAAAACACAACATGGCAAAGTACAATTATCACGAGAAAAAAGAAAAGAAGGCCGCCTACAGAACCCAAGTGAGGCCTGAACTCATCGACGAGATCTACGAGCAGATCCTGCGGAAAATGATTGTCGAGAAGAAATACAAGGACCCCACCTATACCGCCCAGCGGCTGGCAGAGGAGATTCACACCAACACACGCTACATCAGTGCTGCCGTGAGTCTGAGGTTCCAGATGAACTATTCCGAGCTGGTCTGCGGATACCGCATCCGCGATGCCATCAGCATGTTGACAGACAAGCGCAACCGCGACCTCACCATGGCAGAGGTGGCACAAACCTGCGGTTTTGCCAACCGACAGTCGTTCTATGCCGCCTTCTACCGGCTGCAAGGCAAGACGCCCAAAGAGTATCAGGCTGAGTTCTTCGCCAAGCTGGCATTAGCCAAACCATCAACGTCCAAAAAGGATAAACAACAATAATTCCTACACGAATGAATTTCAAAACGCTATCTCTCATGTGTATGCTCTCCACAGCACTGCTGGCCGTGTCATGCGGTGAACAGAAGCAAGCAACAGACGATTTCCAGTACTCCGACGAGCGATTTGCAGACCTGCAGATGCTGCGCTACCGCGTCGAAGGATTCGAGAACCTCAGCCTCCGGCAGAAGACACTCATCTATTACCTCTCCGAGGCCGCCCTCACCGGACGGGACATCCTCTGGGACCAGAACGGGCGCTACAACCTGCGCATCCGCGCACTGCTGGAAGCCGTCTATACAGACTACAAGGGCGACCGCGAGAGCGAGGACTTCAAGAACTTCACCGTGTATCTCAAACGCGTCTGGTTCTCCAACGGCATCCATCACCACTACGGCTGCGACAAGTTCCAGCCGGCCTTCTCCGAGGACTTCCTGCGCGCCGCCATCCAGGATGTGGAACCGGGCAAGCTGACCTTCGACGTGGAGGAACTCTTCCCCGTCATCTTTGACCCGACCGTGCTGCCCAAGCGCACCAACCAGGCCGACGGCGAAGACCTCATCCTCACCTCTGCCGCCAACTATTACGGTCCCGGCGTGACGCAGCAGGAGGCCGAGGACTTCTACCTCCGCATGAAGGAGGCCGACCCCGACCCCGCACACCCTATCATGTATGGCATGAACAGCCGTCTGGTCAAGGAGAACGGGCAGCTGCAGGAGAAAGTGTGGCGCAGCGGAGGGCTCTACGGACAGGCCATCGACCGCATCATCTTATGGCTGGAGAAGGCTAAGACGGTGGCCGAGAACGACAAACAGGCTGCCGTGCTGGATCGCCTCATCGAATATTACCGCACAGGCGACCTCCACACCTTCGACACCTACACCATCCAGTGGGTGGAGGAGACCGAGGGCGACGTCGATTTCACCAACGGCTTCACCGAGAGTTATGGCGACCCGCTGGGCATGAAAGCCAGTTGGGAAGGCATTGCCAACTTCAAGGACCTGGCCGCCACCGAGCGCACCAAGAAGCTGTCGGCCAATGCACAGTGGTTCGAGGATAACTCACCCGTGGACAAGCGCTTCAAGAAGGCGGAGTGCAAGGGCATCTCTGCAAAAGTCATCGTGGCAGCCATGCTGGGCGGCGACCTCTACCCCTCCACCGCCATCGGCATCAACCTGCCCAACAGCAACTGGGTGCGCGCCGAGCACGGCTCCAAGAGCGTGACCATCGGAAACCTCACAGATGCCTACAACAAGGCAGCTCGCGGCAACGGCTTCCAGGAGGAGTTCGTCATCGACCAGGCCACGCGCGACCTCATCAATGAATACGGCGACGTGTGTGACGACCTGCACACCGACCTGCACGAGTGCCTGGGCCACGGCAGCGGCAAACTGCTGCCCGGCATAGATGCAGACTCTCTGAAAGCCTACGGCAGTGCCATCGAGGAGGCACGCGCAGACCTCTTCGGACTCTACTACATCGCCGCCCCCAAGCTGGTGGAGCTGGGCCTCACGCCCAACGCAGAAGCCTATAAGAGCCAGTATTACACCTATCTGATGAACGGCCTCATGACGCAGCTCGTCCGCATCGAGCCGGGTGCCTCCATCGAGGAAGCCCACATGCGCAACCGCGCCCTCGTCGCCAACTGGGTCCTCGCCCATGCCGCAGTTACCGTTCCCGAGGGTTCTCCCGAGGGCAGCACCCCCGCCGTCTCCCTCATCCAGCGTGACGGCAAGACCTACGTCCAGATCAACGACTACCCCGCCCTGCGCGCCCTCTTCGGCCAGCTACTCGCCGAGGTGCAGCGCGTCAAGAGCGAGGGTGACTTCGAAGGAGCACGCCACCTCATAGAGACCTACGGTGTGAAGGTGAACCCCAAACTGCACGCCGAAGTCCTCGCCCGCTACAAGGCACTCGACTTGGCACCCTACAAGGGCTTCATCAACCCCGAATATATCATCACCGAGGACAAGGACGGCAACATCACCGACGTGCAAATCCGCTACGGCGAAGCATACGACCACCAGATGCTCCGCTACAGTCAGCAATACAGCACCCTCCCCCTCGTCAACGAATAATGGTCATCCCCTCCTCAATAGACAATGGCCATTCCCCTGCGTAAATAATGGACAGCACACCTTGCGCCGTTGTCGGCGGTTCGTCCGCCGACACCACCCTCCCCGCCAGCCCCGCCACCCTCGCCCTCATCAAGGCCGAGCTCCGCTCCGCCATGAACGGCGTAGCCTCCCGCGCCATCCGCGAGAGCGGCATGGCCTATAAGCTGTGTTACGGCATCGAGCTGCCCCGTCTGCGCCAGATTGCCGCCGGCTTCACCCCCGACCGCCGTCTGGCACAAAGCCTGTGGCAGGAGAATGTCCGCGAGTGCAAGATGCTGGCTATCATGCTCTATCCTGTTGAGGACTTCGATGCCGACATGGCCAGCCTGTGGATAGAGAGCCTCATCCCCGAGCAGGCGGAGTTGGCCGGGTTACTTTCCATGGATCTGCTCGCCCGTCTGCCCGAGGCTTCCGAACTGGCCTTCCACTGGATGGCAGACGAGCGCAACATGTTCCAGCTCTGCGGCTTTCTGGTCATCACGCGGCTGCTGATGCAGGGAGCTGTCCTCTCCCCCGATGCCGAAGCAGAGTTTCTGGACCAAGCCACCGCCACCCTGCCCTCTCCCTTCCTACCACTTCGCAAAGCCGCCACCAACGCGCTCCTGCGCTTTAGCGAGACATCCCCAGAAGCCGACCGCGCTGTGAGGAAAATACTGAACCACACATGAGCGAGAAAGCATTCACAGCAGCAACCACCGTGGAACAACGCTTCCGTGACTTCCTGCTGGCCAACGACCTGCGGCTGACCCGCGAGCGGCTGGCCATCCTGGAAGCAGTTTATGGGATTGACGGGACCTTCACCATCGAGAACCTGCGGGACATCATGGCACAGACACATTTCCACGTCAGCACAGCCACCCTCTACAACACCACACTCCTGCTGGTGCAGGCCAACTTGCTGGTGCGCCACCCTTTCTCGTCCTCATCTGCGGTCTTCGAACGCATCTACGATGACCGGCCGCGCACCTATCAGGTATGCAACCAGTGCCATCACATCACACTCATCAAGAGCCGCGACCTCAGCACTGCCGTGCAGAGTTACAAGCCACGACGTTTCGAGGTCACACACCGCATCACATACATCTACGGGATTTGCCCCAAGTGTGAACGTGCCATGCGACAAAGGATTAAGATAATTGAAACTAAACGCTAAACGACTAAACAATATAATACTATGACCCAAGGTAAAGTGGATGCCCTCTTGGGCATCGTTTTCGGCGACGAAGGAAAAGGCAAGGTCGTCGATGTGTTTACTCCCCGATATGACGTGGTGGCACGCTTCGCCGGCGGCCCCAATGCCGGACACACCATCATCTTCGACGGCAAGAAGTTCGTCCTCCGCAGCATACCTTCCGGCATCTTCGACGAGGGCAAGCTGAACATCATCGGCAACGGATGCGTCATCGCCCCAGACCTCTTCATGGCCGAGGCACGAGAGCTGGAAGCGGCAGGCTATGACCTCAAGAGCCGTCTGCACATCAGCAAGCGCGCCCACCTCATCCTGCCCACACACCGCGTGCTGGACCGAGCCTACGAGGCCGCCAAGGGAAAAAACAAAGTGGGCACAACTGGCAAGGGCATCGGCCCCACCTACAGCGAGAAAGCCAGCCGCACAGGACTCCGCGTGGGCGACATCCTGAAGAACTTCCCACAGAAATATGCAGCCCTCAAGGCACGCCACGAGCAAATCCTGCGCGACCTGCATTACACCGATTATGACATCACAGAGGAAGAACAGCACTGGATGGAAGGTGTGGAGTATATGCGGCAGTTCCCGCTCACTGACACGGAAGTAGAGATCAACCGCCTTCTCGCCGAGGGCAAGAGCGTGCTGGCAGAGGGGGCACAAGGCACCATGCTCGACATCGACCACGGCACCTACCCCTTCGTCTCGTCCAGCTCCACCACCACCGGTGGCGTCTGCACAGGTCTGGGCGTGGGTCCCAACAAGATTGACCAGGTCTATGGCATCTTCAAGGCATACAGCACCCGCGTGGGTGCCGGCCCCTTCCCCGTGGAACTCTTTGACGAGACGGGCGACCGTCTGCGCGAAATCGGCCACGAATACGGTGCCGTCACCGGCCGCAACCGTCGTTGCGGATGGGTTGATCTCGTGGCTCTGCGCTACGCCATCATGATCAACGGTGTGACACAGCTCATCATGATGAAGAGCGACGTCCTCGACGGCTTCGAGACCATCCGTGCCTGTGTGGCCTATGAGCGCAACGGCGAAATCCTCAACGACGTACCCTTCGACACCGAAGGCTGCACAGCCGTCTATCGAGACCTCCCCGGATGGCAGGAAGACCTCTCCACCATGACCTCCGAAGACCAATTTCCCCAGACCTTCCGCGACTACATCCAGTTCCTCGAAGACGAACTGCAAACGCCCATCACCATTGTCTCCGTAGGACCCGACCGCGCTCAGACCATCATCCGAAAATAAAGATTACGGCATTTTTGCAGCAGCACTCAACATCAAAGACACTATGAAACGACAACTGTTTTTTCCTTGGATAATAGCGGCATTGATGGCGGTGCCGGTGCAAGCGCAGCAGCTGGCTTTCCCCAGCGCACAGGGCTGGGGACGCTTCGCCACGGGCGGGCGCACGGGTTCCGTTTATCATGTTACGAACTTGAATGACAGCGGCACGGGGTCGCTGCGCGATGCCGTGAGCCAGCCCAACCGCATCGTGGTGTTCGATGTCTCGGGTGTCATCAAACTCACCTCGCGACTGGTGTTCTCCAAGAACCTGACGCTGGCGGGACAGACAGCTCCGGGCGAGGGCGTGGTGGTCTATGGCGACGCGGTCTCCTTCTCTGGCGCGGACAATGCCATCGTCCGCCACATGCGCTTCCGCATGGGTAAGGGCGGCTCGTCGGGCAAGGATGCCGTGGGCATTGCCAACGGCACGAAGATGATCTTCGACCACTGCTCCGTGTCGTGGGGACTGGACGAGACCTTCAGCATCAACTGGGACAACAAGGGCACGGCACCCGCCGACATCACCATCCAGAACTGCGTCATCGGACAGGGACTGCTGACGCACTCCGCGGGCGGACTCATCCAGGCAGACCGCATCACGCTCTACCGCAACCTCTACTGCGACAACGACACGCGCAATAATAAAATAAAAGGTGTGAACCAGTATGTCAACTGCCTCGTCTATAACTGGCAGAGCGGCTGCTACCTGATGGGCGGCGACTCCGAGGGAACGTCCTATGCCAACGCCACCAATAACCTCTTCATCAACGGCCCTGCGGGCGGCGGCAACGCCATGACGGGTGCCAACGCCAAGTACCACATCTACGCCGCTGACAACTGGCAGGACCGCAACGCCAACGGACGCTTCGACCCCTACGAGATCCCACACAGCGAGTACTCCGGCGGCCCCACCTTCGAGAGCAAGCCCTACGACTACCCCGAACTGCCCGCTTGGCGAGCCACACAACTCATTGACTCCCTGCTGCCGCAGGTGGGTGCCACCCTACCCTACCGCGACCTGGCCGACCACTACATGGTGCATCAGGTGCAGTCGCTCGGCATCGAGGGCGGCATTATCTCGTCCGAGGCTCAGCTGCCCATCGGCGTGCCCACGGCGTGGCAGATGACCAGTTTCGACAAACCCGCAGACACCGACGGCGACGGGATGCCGGATGCGTGGGAGACCGCCAACGGTACCGACCCCGCCCAGGACGATGCCATGCAGCTGGCCGCCAACGGTTACGCGAACATCGAGAACTACATCAACAGCCTCACCCATGAGAACCGTGTGCCCTTCCTGCGCGCACCGGTGCTCTTCGCTTTCCAGAGTTCCACCGACCACAGCATCACCCTCCGCTGGTATGACTTCACCGAGGGCGAGGATGCGTTCTCCCTGGAAATGAAGCAGAACGGCAAGTGGACGGAAGTGGCCACTGCCCCCGCTGGCAGCGAGACATTGACCCTTGAGAACCTGCCCGCCGGAAGTTCCTTTGAAGTTAGAATGCGAGCCACTCTAAACTCTCCGATCGGCGCAAAGCGACGCTTCACACTTGAAGAACCCTCAACTCTCAACTCCGCCTACACCCCCATCCTCACTGTCAAGACACAACCTAAGCAAGTGGAGATGATTGACGTGGCCACCTATCAGCCCGACCTGCGCTGGCAACAGACGGAAGGCAATTGGAACTTCACCGATGCCAACTGGAGCGGACACATCTTTACAGACGGCACCAAAGTCCTCATAGACAGTCCAGAAGCCGCTACCATCACGCTCAATGAGACCGTGCACCCCGCTGCCGTGGTGGTGAATACCAAGGCAGACATCACCGTGAAAGGAAGCGGAGCCATCGGCGGCAGCGGCTCCATGAACAAGGCAAACACGGGCACACTCACGGTCAATACTGCCAACACTTACACGGGCGCCACCGTCCTGCACGGCGGCACCTTCGCCTTCAACACGCTCAAGAACGGCGACGTGGCCAGTGCCATCGGAGCCTCCTCGGAGTTCGGACAGAACTGGATATGGGACAGCGGCACATGGAACTACACTGGCAGCTCCACGCAGACCAACCGCAGTGCCAACCTCTACGCCGACACCGAGTTTGATGTCAACGCCAGTGCGGCCACCGTCACCATGAACGGGCGCATCGAGGGCACGGGCAGCGTCAGCTTCGGCGGCAAAGGCAAGGTGCAACCTGCCTCGGAGGCTTTCTTCGGCTATGACGGAGCCACCATCCTACGCGGCGGCACACTGCACCTCCCCTACCTCGGCACCCTGGAAGACAAGAAGTTGCAGCTGGGCAACAGCTCCAAGCTGGTGCTGGCTGGCGGCACATTCTCCACCAAGGACGCCAACGACAACTACACAACCTACCTCTTCCCCATCGAGGCGGCAGAAGGCACAAAATCTGTCTTCGAGCCTTACCGCAACTGCTACATCAAGAGCGCGTTCACCGGCACGGGAACCATCGACTTCCGCATCTCGTGGGTGCGCGAGTACCTGCAAGGCGACATGACAGGCTTCTATGGCCGACTCATTGGCAACGGCACCGGCAGCTCCAACCAGCTGATGCTGGACACCAAGACGGGCATCCCCAACGGCGTGGTGGAGCTGAAGGGCACCATCGTCATGATCTACTGGCAGACCAGCGGTGACCTGCACATCGGCGGCCTCAGCGGGGCGGCGCAAGCCACCCTGGGCGGTTGCAGCAAGCAGACGGCCGGGCACAAGATGACATGGCGCATCGGCGGGGCCAACACCAACGAGACCTTCGCGGGCGTCATCAACGACTGCGCCAGCAACACCGCCGACAAGTACAAGGGCACCACCACCATCGTCAAGGAGGGCAGCGGCGACTGGCGGCTGACGGGCACGAATATCTACACCGGCACCACCACCGTGGAGGGCGGCCGCCTCATCGTCAACGGCACACACACCGGCGGCGGAGCCTACACCGTGAAGGACGGTGCCACGCTGATGGGGCGCGGCACCATCGGCTCGAAAGTCACTGTGCAGTCGGGAGGAACGCTCTGTGCGGGCGACACTGCCGACACGAGCACCACCCTGAAGCTCACAGGCGGGTTCACCGTGGCCAAGGGCGGCGAAGTGCGGTTCCCCGTGTCCTATAACGGCACCGCTGTCAAATGCAACCGCCTCAGCATCAGCGGCGCGTGTGCCATCAACGGAGCCACACTCGTCCTCGACCTGGACAAAGCCGGACAACTGCCCGACGGCACGGAACTGAAACTCTTCCAGTCTTTGGGAGCGGTCAGCGGATCGGGCTTCACTGCCATCGTGCCCGCACAACCCTCAGAAACTCAAGTCTGGGACGCCAGCACCCTGCTGAAGGACGGCATTCTGCGCGTGGTCAATAAAGACCAGGTGGGCATCAGGGATCTGAAAAACCGTTCAAGAATAGACGATTCAACGGTATATGATCTACAAGGCCGCAGAATCGGCCGCCACCCCATGAAGCAGGGTCTCTACATCCACGTTCCCCACCCATGATGCCAAGCGACATATAACCATCTATTAGCCGGCAATTCTATTCATATTCTGCGAGACGCCAGCGAATTAGCCATCGTGAAACCGATGTGGCCCTTTAGTATGATGAACGCACTTAGCCGTATTCTCAAACCCATCATGCCAATACTTGCGGCAGTTTATGGCCTCATGATGATCTATATGACGGCAATGCCGATGGCAGACGGAAATGAGACCCTCGGTCGTCAGGGATTATCGTGGGGGATTACGTTGGCCGCTATTGCGCTGACCTATGTACTGGTTCGCCGGGTAGAACCGAGCGTATTCCCAGAGGCAAAACAATTCTCGCTGAAATTACCCACGCCAGCAGTCGTTCTGGGATTGCTGCTATTGGCCCCACTATGGGGTGTCGCAGAAGGATATGTCGTCTATGGCCTCACATCGCTCATACACACCGTGCAGATGGAACCGATCACCTACACGCCCGAAGAACTGCGTGAAGACCTGCTGGCCAGCGTTCATGCCATACTGCTCGCCCCCGTGCTCGAAGAACTCTGTTACCGTCAACTGGCCATCTCGCCCTTCCGGCGGCGTGGGGCACAAATAATCGTCTGCGTGGTCATGGCCTTACTGTTCGGCATCCTCCATGTACGCAATTTTCTTGGCGCATCCATTGACGCGATGCTTTATGGACTGGTATTTATCTGGACGCGAAACATCTGGTATGCGGTCATACTACACATGGGCCACAATCTGATGGCCACCCTGCTTGCCATTTATTGCATGCTTGGCCTTGGCGAGATACAAATGTCGAAAACGCCCGTCATCCTCCTTCCCGACACCACGGTCGTTGTCACCGCAGTAATCATGGCACTCATTGGGTGGGTCATGCTTTCTTCCCTTTTCTTTCAAAAATGAAACTTTTTCGGAGAATTACCCTAAAAAGTAATGCTGTTTCCAAAACTTTTATTACCTTTCCTCTAAAGAAAACTTAAATTCTTTATCGGACTGGCCTATATTTCGTGATATTTATCTATATTTGCACTCAAAGAACAATAAAAACGCAAGAGATTATGCCAGAGATTTGCCGATTCTTCGGAATCATCATAGCGATGTTCGGCGACGACCACCGCTCGACCTCTGGTCGCTTGCTACCATAGGGACGCAAGAACCCGCCCCACTTCCACGTGCGCTACGGCGACTACCGCTGCACCGTGACCATCAGCAAGGGCGTGGTGAAGGGCCAGCTGCCGCGCAAGGCGCTGAAGAGGGTGTTCGAAAAGTATGGAAGATCAGGAATTGCTTAGGGTGGTCGATGTGGAATACCTGCACGACTACACGATGGAACTGGAGTTCAGCAACGGCGAGCGCCGCATCGTCGATTTCAAGCCGCTGCTCACCGGCAAGCTGCGCGAACAACTG